>CAYQDJ010000013.1:0-19561 GCA_964416255.1 uncultured Nitrospira sp.
GGATCTCTCCTACCTCGTCCAAAAACAACGTGCCGCGATCTGCGAGTTCAAATCGCCCGATCTTGGTCGCGATGGCGCCGGTAAAGGCGCCCTTTTCGTGCCCGAACAATTCGCTCTCCAGGAGCCCGGTGGGGATGGCGGCGCAGTTGAGCTTTACGAAGGTCCGCTCTCGGCGGTCGCTCAAATTATGCAACGCACGCGCAATCAACTCCTTTCCGCTGCCCGTTTCGCCGAGAATGAGCACCGTCGAGTCAGTGGTCGCGACGGTTTGCACCTGCTTGAGCACCTGCCTGAGCACGCGGCTGTCGCCGACGATTTCTTCGAAGTTATACTCGGTCTGGATCTCTTCCTCGAGGTAAAGCTTCTCCTTGGCCAACTTGTCCTTCAGCCCGGCGATTTCCTGATAGGCCATGGAGTTGGCCACCGCGAGGGCGATTTGCTTGCCGACTTCGCCGAGCAGTTCGACGTCAGTCGGTGTGAACGCCTGGTCTTGAAGGCTCCCCACGTTTAACGCGCCAAGCGGGCGGTCCCTGAGCAGCAGCGGGACACAACAAGCGGTTTTAACCCCTTCAGCCACCAGACACTTGGAGACCGTGCTTTCCGAGGATTCCAGGTCCGACCGACTCAGCACCACCGGCTTCCGCTCGGCGATGGCCTCGGTAGAAGGACAGCCACACAGCGTGCAGGCGGTCCCTTCCTCGAGGAAACCGGTCGCGCCGGGAAAGTCCAAGGCATAGAGCTTCAACTGGTTCTGTTCAGGATCCATGAGCGTCAGGCTGATGACGTCCGCCTGGAGCACGCGCCGGATGCCGGCCGTGATCGAGTTGAAGAGGTCTCGTAGTTCCAAATGGGTGGCGACGGCGTTATTGGTCTCCAACAGCAGCCGCAGTCGATCCCGCTCCCGGGCCAGTTCCAGTTGGGCCTGCTGCGCCGCTTGATAATTCAGCGCGTTCTCGACCGCCACGGCAATTTGAGTTGCGACCTGCTTCAGGAAGTCCGCATCGGCCTCGCTGAAGGCCGCGGGCTTCAAGCTGCCGAAGCCGATGGCTCCCAGACGCCGCATCGCCGTGGTCAGCGGCAGCAAGCAGACGGACTGGACGCCGATCCCGCGGAGGGCAGTCATGCCCAATTGGAAGCGAGGTTCATCGGCGAGAGAGGGAATAATCAACGTCCGCTGATGGGTCCATACCCAGCCCGTCGAGGATTCCTCGATCGGCAACTCCATCCCGTTGAGACGGGTGGTATGGTGCTGGGCCGCCGCCGTCTCCAACACATGGACCTTCATCACTTCTTTGACGGGGTCATGGAGCACCAACCCGATGAAATCAAAGGGGGCCACTTCGGGAAGGCGCTGGGCGAGGTCCTGAAACAGCGACGGGAGATCACGGTGCGCCGCAACCGCTTCCGCGACCTTCAACAAGGCGCAGTATTGCGCGGTGTTCAAATCAGTTGAAGTGGCCTGTCCCTCGTCCATGGGCCATAGTATGCCCGCGGTCCCGTCCGGACGCAACGGCCCGGGCCGTCTCCCCTATGCAGGGCGCTCGTGGCGAGGCTTAGTGGGTTCGACCGTCCATTTTGGCTCGGTGCAGATCGATCACCGCCCCCGCTTCATTCAGTTCGATCGTGACGAGGGCGCCATCCGGGATGCCTTTGGTCTTCCGCCCTTGCTCCGTCAGCGGAAAAACCTTCTCCCCCTCAGGCGTTTGTAGTTTGATTTGGTTCTTAGTCATGCCGAGGTGGATAAGCTTGCCGGTCACCAGTTGATGTTGTCCTTCCTTGCCTTTGAGATGCATATCGACGATGTAGTTGTTTTCATCCAACACCACCGTCACTTCATCACCAGCTTTGAACGGCTCCTGCCCGTGACGCCGAGCCATGTTCGCATTGAGCTGATGAGTCGCACCATTCGGTGTCGTCACGACGAGCGCACCCGCTTTCTTCGTGACAATCGTGGTGAACTTCGAATGTCCTCGGGGAAGATTCTCCGTTGCAGTCCCCGCACTCACCAGAGTCTGGCTGAAGAGCAGGGACCCGATCAGGATTGGCCACGCGATCAATGGCACCATCGAACCCAATGGAGTACTCCTTTCTTCTGAGACATGATCGGCGACCAGCCGGAGGGGAGGACACCGATGATCCGACGGCCAGGATCCCGGTAACCTCCCACCAGAAGTCAGGCCCAAGCTTCCCTTATTCCTTTGCTTTTCTCAAGTCGATCACATGTCCCTCCTCGTTCAGTTCTACAACGATCATGGAGCCCTCTTCGATCGGCTTCGTCTTGACCTCCATGCGGTTGAGCGGGAACACTTGCTCTCCTTCCAGCGTCCATAACTTGATCTGGTCCTTGGTCTTGCCGGTATAGATGAGCTTGCCGGTGATCAATCGGTGCCTGCCCGGCTTATTCTTCTCCCGTCCATGATGGTCGATCACGAGGTTCTCTTCGTTCAGCCACAAGGTGACCTCATCTCCGACTGCGGCATCAGGCGGCGCATTCTTGGCCGTGATGGTATATTGCCCCACCGGGGTCTTCACATAGAACAACCCGGACTGCACCTTTGTCACCACGCCCTTCAGGGTAATGGTGACCGGCTTTGGTGTGGGGGTGTTCTTCAAAAGCCATCTCGACGGTCATGCGATGGATATCGATAACCTTCCCCGCCTCGTTGAGTTCGACGGCGATCGGCGTGCCTTCCTCGATCCCAGACAACTGAGACTTGCCGGTCTGCACATTAAAAGTTTGTTCACCATCCGGAGTCCAGAGCTTGATATTCTTCTTAATCCGCGGAGGCATAGGCCAACTTCCCTGACACGAATCGATGGGAATGAGAGGGATCTCCTTTCCGATGCACGTCGATCACGGCATTGTTTTCATTGACCTGCATCACCACCTCTTCCCCCACTTCGAGGTTCTTGGGCGCGGTCGAGGAGGAAATTTTGAGACGCCCCCACGAAGTCTTCACCGTGATGTGATCCGGTTGCACCTTGGAGACCACACCGCTCACTTTCATGTGAGTCCCCCCCATCCCGTGCGTATGGGTGTCACTTTGATCGGCAACGCTGGGGGATGCAGCCAGCATGAACGCCAGGATGATGCCGCCCGACAAGGAACGATGCATGGGCTGCCTCCCCTGTCTGATTTCCGCTGGTGTCTTCTGTGTGATCATGAATCCCTCCTGTGGTATAGGTTGTCCGGCGCCTTTCCATTGACCGGTTGATCGGCATGGGAGCCTGCCAAAACCCTTGGGGTAACGGTCCGCCATATTTGACGATCATGAAGACCGAATCGACTAGGTGTTTCCCTATGGCTCCGTCTGTGATGCCTGGTGAATTGGCAAGCGGCATTCCCAGCATCACCCGTAAGGCTGTGACGAGGCATCCGTGCCGAAAGATCGTCATGTGACGATCCGGTCGCGCGCAAAGGCCGGCTGGTGCAAGCAGCCGCCATCCACGCGCCCTTATAGTCGCAAGGGTTTGATCGGCGAGAGAACCGCCGCGGGGTTGTCCTTCCACAACGACTCATCCGCATCCACGTACAATTCCACTTCGTTCCCGTCTGGATCACGGAGATAGAGACTCTGGCTCACCGTGTGATCACTCATCCCGTCGATGGACACGCCAGCCTCGTCCAATTCCCGTTTGGCATGGCGCAACGCCTCGAGACCGTCGCCGATCTTGATCCCGATGTGGTAGAGCCCCCGGCGCGTTCCGGACGGCGGACCCGGCGCATCGCCAACTTGAATCAGCAGCAGTTCATGGTGAGTGCGGCCGGAGGTCAAGGCCGCGGCCGCCCCATTGAAGATCCGTCCCACTTCCTGGAATCCCAGCAGATCACGATAAAACGCGAGCGACTGTTCCAGATTCTTCACGTAGAACACGACGTGGCCCAGATACTGTGCTTTCATGCTTCACCTCGTCCGCTTGAAAGTTTTGCGAGATCGCGTTCCGCGTCGGGACCCGCGCCGTTCCCGTTTCGGGCGGGTGGCAAAGGTGAGGCCGGCCTTTTGCACCTCTTGATAGGGGAGGAGCCAGACCAGCGACTCGTCGGAGAGATCTCCGACCTGGATGCGATTGCCCCACGGATCACGGAAGTCGCAGCGGAAATCCGGGTGCAGTGTCAACTTGTACTTAATCGTGAGCTTCCGCCGGACCTCGTCGATCTGCTCCGCGTCCCGGACCATCAGCCCAAAATGCTTCATCCGATCCGGCTGGAGCCGGTCGACCTCGAAGATGGCCATGAATTGATGCTCGCCCAGTTTGCACCACGCGGCGCCTTCCCCGCCGCGCAACATCTCTAGGCCGAACACGTCCGCATAGAATGTCACCGCTTTCTTGGCGTCGGTCACCTCGATCACCACGTGGTTGCACCCATACACTTGCACGGCCATCGGTCACCTCCCCCCTCCGACTTCCCTTCCAGCACCGGATGGATTGCCTCGAACCTGCTCGATTGCGGACAGCAAGCGCTCGACCGGCTGTGCGCCGGAGATCCCGTGGGTTCTGTTCAGGACGAAATAGGGAACGGCCCGAATGCCGAGCCTATACCCCTGGACCTCCTCGGCTTTGACCTCCGCTATCCCTTCCGGGCTATGTAAAAACGCCTCCGCAGTCAGTCCTGCCCGCCCCGCGAGCCGGACCAGTTCAGGAAGCGAACCCAGATCCACCCCTTCTTCGAAGTACCCCCGAAACAGCGACTCGACGACGGCATCCTGAAGGCCCTGCCGTCTGCCGTACCAAATGAGCCGATGGGCGGCGAACGTGTTCGGCGTCCGACGGATGTGCTCGAAGGCGAATGAAAGGCCTTCCGCGGACCCGGCTTCGAGCACATGCTCCTCCATCGAATGAAAGACGTTCAGACTGCCGAATTTGGCTTCGAGATAGGCTGTCCGGTCCATGCCTTCCAGGGGCATCGTCGGATTGAGTTCGAACGGGCGCCAGCTCACCTCCGCCTGCACCGCATCCTCCAGCCGGTTGAGCGCCCGTTCGAGTCTCCGCTTGCCGACGTAACACCAGGGACACACGACGTCCGAGTAGATGTCGATCGTCACACGACTCATGACAGATGTCCCATCCTCCCACCCTGATAGTCCTGGACAGCCTGTATGAGTTCGGCCTTGGTGTTCATCACAAAGGGTCCATACCGCGCGATCGGTTCGTCAATCGGTTCACCGCCCATTATGAGGAGCCGTGCTTGGTCGAACGCCTCGATCGTCACCTGTGAACCCTCTCGCGTCATCACGGCGAGTTCCGCTTCTCCCATCTCGCGGCCGTTCACCGTTGCGCGGCCCTCGAGCAGCAGCATGGCGGCGTTGTGACCCGGCACCAACGACAGCGCCACTCGCGCACCGGCCTGAAGCTGCACATCGTACAGCTCCACCGGGGTCACCGTCCGAGCCGGTCCCTGATGGCCTTGATAGGCTCCAGCTACGAGGCGGAGCCGGCCTGTTCCTCCCGCCAATTCGACGGCCGGAATGTCTCCGTCCATGATCGTCTGATACCGGGGGGCCGTCATCTTGTGGGCACGGGGCAGGTTGACCCAGAGTTGCACCGCCCGGAATGTCCCGCCCTCCTTGGCCCACTCCTGATCGTGGAACTCTTCGTGTACGACACCGGAGGCCGCCGTCATCCATTGCACGTCACCCGCACCAATGACGCCGGCATTCCCCGCCGAGTCACGATGGGCAACCTTGCCGTCGTACACCAGCGTCACAGTTTCGAAACCGCGGTGAGGATGTTCGCCGACCCCACGCGGATGCTCCGTGGGAGTAAAATACTGCGGCCCCGCATAGTCCAGCATGAGAAAGGGACTGACTTCGCGGTCCAAGTCGTTGCTCGGAAACAGATTGCGCACGGGAAACCCATCGCCGACCATGTGCTGGGAACCGGGCCGATACACCCCCGTCACATCTTTCGCGAGTATGATATCCGTCGTCATGATAGCTCCTTTCTGCGTTGGTGGTCACAGCCGTTCCGCCACGGCACGATCGAGCGACCACTTGCCTCCTCCGGTGAGGAGCAGCGCCGCCGCTATCCCGATCACCAAGAGATGAAACTCGAATCCCTCGCCCTGTTGCTGCCCGAACCAGTTCATAAAGAACCCATACGGCAGATGCGACATGAGGATCGCGCCCACCATGATCACGATCAGACTGGCTGCCGTGAACCGCGTGAGAAACCCCGCGATGAGGCCGATACTGCCGAAAAACTCCCCGATGATGACGAGCGCGCCGATGAGCCAGGGGATCCCCATCTTCTGGGTAAAAAACCCCATCGTGCCGTCAAAGCCGAAGCCGCCGAACCAGCCTAGCATCTTCTGCGCTCCATGCGGAAACATCACCAGACCCAGCGTGAGTCGCAGAATCAAACCCGACCAACTCTCTTCTGAACCGAACAATCGCCGCATGGCCCACCTCCTGGCTTGAACATGTGATGCCCAGTGAACAGTATAATAGTTCTAGTTAGAACGAAGTCAAGAGGCGGATATGGCGGGTGCCTTCTCTGCGGCTTCATCGAGGTCAGACGGCAGTACGTGGGCGGAAAGACAGAGAGGAGTATGAAATGAGCTGGCTCAGCCCGCTATTTCCGGTCTTTGATCGCACGTTCGACTTCCCGGCCGGCTTCCCGGGCCTTGATGGTTTCCCGACGATCATACAGTTTCTTGCCTTTGGCCAGGCCGAGTTCGATCTTGGCCTGACCTCGTCTGGAAAAATAGATGCGCAGCGGCACGAGCGTGAGGCCCTTCTGTTGCGTCTTTCCCAGCAGCTTGTCGATTTCCTTTTTGTGCAGCAGCAACTTGCGGACGCGGATGGGGTCATGGTTCATGATGTTGCCGTGACTGTAGGGACTGATATGGCAATGATGCAAAAATACTTCCCCATCTTTCACGCTCGCATAACTGTCCTGCAGGTTGGCCCGGCCGTCGCGCAGCGACTTGACCTCCGTCCCCTGCAAGACCATCCCGGCTTCGAATTTTTCTTCGATGAAATAGTCGTGATAGGCCTTTCGGTTCGTGACCACGACTGTTTCCTCCGGATTCTTGGTCATCCTATCTCTCGAGTCCCTGCCGGCTTGACCATGTCGGCGCCGTCTCCTAAGATGCCGCCATGTCTCACCGGCTCGATCCGTTCGGCGCGATCATGTTGGGGCTGGCCAAACGGCTGGGCTTGGAGTCCCGCCTGGTCGAGCTTCGACTTCAGCACCACTGGGACCACCTCATGGGAGACCCAATCGCCTCCCATACCTGGCCGGACCAGATCCGGTTCAAGAAATTGCATCTCATCGTGCGCAACTCCGTGTGGCTCCAGCAGCTCGTCTTCTTGAAACCGGCATTATTGGCCAAGCTGCAGGCGGACATGGGACCGAGTGTGATCACTGAGATCGTCTTTCGTGTAGGGGACATCCCCACGCGGGGCGCCTCGCCGTCCTCCGCTCCGCAAGGTTCCGGCCCGGCGGTCTCCGCGGAGCGGCTCAGCGAAGCCGTGGCTCACGCTTCTGCTCTCAAGGACCCGACGCTCCGTCAGCGGTTCACAGAGGTGATATCGACGTATCCGTCTCCTCCGCCGGCTCCGCCGGCAGCGGGTCAGTCACGCGTCCCTTGAACAACAAACGGCCGTTGTCGGGGGCGGCCTCGGCAGTCGGCAGCGGACCCAATCCGCCCTCTTCATCCTCATCCTGCAGCCGATAGTACCCACGCACCGCTTGCTCAAAGTCTTTCGCGATCTTGCGGTCACCGGAGGCATAGTGTTCGAGCACATTCGTCTCCGTCCATCCGTAATCGTCGAACACGAGGATCACGATCCGCCGGTACCGTCCGGCGGGATCATCCGGCGTGGTCGGTTGAATTTTCATGGAGGCGAATGCATGGGTTTTCCGCCCCACCTTCCGGAATCGCCGCAACAACGTCTCGATGCGCTGGTCCGTCGTGCCTCCCGGCACATGCGCGGCGACGAGGTGGCCCACCTGCGAGCCCACACTGTAGGGGGGAATCGACCGGTCCGGTCGGCTCAGATACATGCCGCCCCAGATCAAGCCGAAGGACCCGAAAAACACCATCAGCGCCAGCTTGACGACCGTATCGAGCGGCTTCTTGGGAGGGACAGGAGTCTGACGGACCGGAGCATCCATGGCGAAGCCGTCGCGGGGATCACGACCAGAGGACACCGGCTCAGGAGCCGTCGCCGGGGAGGGCATCCTCTCGTTCGACCACTTCCGCCAGCCTCGCCACCCCGACGACCCGGTCCTCATCCCCTTCCAAGTCCAGGACCCGCACGCCTTGGGTGTTCCGTCCGACCTCGCGGATGTCGTCCACTTTGCAGCGAAGCACTTTGCCCTGGGCCGCCATCAACATGATCTCGTCGCCGTCCCGGACCTGGAGGAATCCCACGGCCGGACCGTTCCTTTCGGTGGTCTTGACGCTGATAATCCCTTTGCCGCCTCGGCCCTGAATACGGTATTCTCCCACCGGCGTCCGCTTGCCGTAGCCCCCTTCGGTGACCGTGAGAATCGCCGTGGTGGAATCAGGCGTAATAGTCTCCATCCCGATGACTTCGTTGCCTTCTTCCAGCGTGATCCCCTTGACTCCGTGGGCGCCCCGCCCCATCGGCCGGACTTCTTCTTCCTTGAAACGGATCGTCAGTCCTTGTCTGGTGCCGAGCAGGATCTCTCGCTGACCGTCGGTCAGATGCACGCTGATCAGCTTGTCCCCGTTCTCGAGTCCCAGCGCAATAATCCCCCCTTGCCGCGGGTTGCTGTAGGCGCTGAGTTCCGTTTTCTTGATGACGCCCTTTTTGGTCGCCATGATCACATACCGGTCGTCGCGATACTCCTTGACCGGCAGGGTCGCGGTCACGCGTTCGGTACTGGTCAAGGCGAGCAGATTGACCAACGCCTTCCCTTTCGCCGCTCGGCCAGCTTCCGGAATCTCGTGCACCTTGAGCCAATAGACCTTGCCCAGATCGGTGAAAAAGAGCAGGCTGTCATGCGTCGAGGCGGTGAAGAGCGTCTCCACGAAGTCCTCGTCCTTGATGCCCATGCCGATTTTGCCCTTCCCCCCGCGACGCTGGGCCCGGTAGAGGGACACCGCGTTCCGCTTGATGTAGCCGGTATGGGTGATGGTGACGATGACCTCTTCTTCGGCGATGAGATCCTCAAGACTGATCTCCGCCTCTTCTTTCACGATCTGGGTGCGGCGATCGTCTTTGTAGGCCTCGCGGATCTCCGTCAGCTCGTCCTTGATGATCGTCCGCACCAACGCTTCGCTGGCGAGGACCGATTTCAGATATTCAATCTGCTTGAGGACTTCCTGGTACTCCTCGATGAGTTTCGTGCGCTCGAGCTGGGTCAGCCGCTGGAGCCGCATCTCCAAGATGGCCGTGGCCTGGATCTCGCTGAGCGCGAATTGCCGCATCAAGCCCGCGCGGGCCACATCGGGTGATTGTGATCGCCGGATCAAGGCGATCACGGCGTCGAGATGGTCGAGGGCAATTTTGAGGCCCTCAAGGATATGGGCGCGTTCCTCCGCCTTCCGCAACTCGAATGCGGTGCGCCGGACGACCACTTCGCGCCGGTGCTCGAGAAAATGATGCAGAATCTGCTTGAGGGTGAGAACCTCCGGGCGATTGTTGACCAGGGCCAGCATGATCACGCCGAAGGTCGTTTCGAGCTGCGTGTGTTTATAGAGATTGTTCAGGACGACCAAGGGAATTTCGTTGCGCTTCAATTCGATGACGACCCGGACGCCTTCACGGTCGGAGGATTCGTCCCGCAGGTCGGAGATGCCTTTGATCCGATCGTCCTGGACCAGCTCGGCGATTTTTTCGATCAGTTTGGCTTTGTTGACCTGATAGGGAATTTCCGTCACGATCAGGCGCTCGCGCTCCGACCGTTCGTCCGTTTCCACCACCACTTTTGCGCGTAATTTGAGCAGGCCGCGGCCGGTTTCGTACGCTTCCTTGATCCCGGTCATGCCGTAGATGAACCCGGCGGTCGGAAAATCCGGACCGGGAATCTTCTTCATCAACTGCGGAATCGTCACCTCCGGATTTTCGAGAAGCAATAGGAGCCCGTCGATCACCTCCCCGATGTTGTGCGTGGGGATATTGGTCGCATAACCCACCGCAATCCCGCCCGCGCCGTTGATCAGCAAGTTCGGCACTTTGGTCGGCAGCACCAGCGGCTCTTGGCGCGATTCATCATAGTTGGGGCCGAAATCGACCGTTTCCTTGTCGATGTCGGCGAGCATCTCTTCCGCCAATTTGGTCATGCGGGCTTCGGTATATCGCATGGCGGCGGGGGAATCGCCGTCCATCGATCCGTAATTGCCTTGGCCGTCGACCAGCACATAGCGCATGTTGAAGTCCTGCGCCATCCGCACCAGGGTGTCGTAGATCGCCGAATCGCCGTGCGGGTGATAATTCCCCATGATCTCGCCGACGATCTTGGCGGATTTGCGGTAGGCCCGGTTCGAGGCCAGCCCCATCTCGTTCATGCCGAAGAGAATGCGCCGGTGGACCGGCTTGAGGCCGTCGCGCACATCCGGAAGCGCCCGGCCGACGATCACGCTCATGGCGTAATCCAGGTAGGACGATTTCATTTCGTCTTCGATGGCGACTTGGCCTAAACGTTCATCAGGCGGCATCTAATTCCCCTCGGATGCTGAAAATGGTCCCCGGCTACGTTCTCGTCTCGACACGATCCTCAACGTACCCCAGAGGATACGCCTCCGGTATGGTCTCGCCTGTGGCCTTTGCTGGATGACATTGTCAGCATCCGACAAAGCTCAGATGACACCAGGCTGACGCGCCAACCACTCGTCAGACGTCCAGATTGCGGACTTCGAGCGCGTGCGTCTGGATAAAATTTCGTCGCGGTTCGACTTCGTCTCCCATGAGAATCGTAAAGATCTCGTCCACGCCGGTCAGGTCCTCCAGGGTCACGCGCAACAGCGTGCGCGCCTCGGGATTCATCGTGGTTTCCCACAGCTGCGACGGATTCATTTCCCCGAGACCTTTGTACCGCTGGATGCTGAGCCCTTGTTTTCCCATGTCCAAAATGGCTTTCACCAAGTCATCGGTCGCCTGATAGTGCAGTTCCTGTCCCTTCGCTTTCAGCTTGTACGGCGCCCGACCCAGTCCGATGGCCGAGGGCGTCAACTTTTGGAGTTCCCGAAAATCGGCCGACGCAACCAGCTCATGCGTGACCTCCAACCCATGGGTGATGCCGTTCGCGTGCAGGCGACAGACCACTTTGTTGGACTGATGTTCTTCGTCTTCCAGGATGTCGATCGTCGGCGTGAGTTTGGGATACACGGCGGCCAAGGCTCGCGTGGCATTTGTCACCGCGGTCGCGAGCGCCGCGCGATCCTTGAGCAGCTCGCGGCCGAGCCCCGGCTCGTCGACGAACGCGCGGAGTAAGGCCGCTTCGTGCGGCTTCTTGTTCAACCGAGCCAACAACGTTTCGAAGGAAATCATCTTCTTCAAAATCGGCATCAGCCGGCGGCCGGTCACATACCCTTGGGTGCCTTCGAGATACAGCTCGACGTCTTCCACGGCCAGATCGGCCAGGTATTCGTTCAACAGGCCTTCGTCTTTGAGATAGCGTTCGGTCTTGCCCTTTTTCACCTTAAAGAGGGGCGGCTGCGCGATGTAGACATACCCGCGTTCGATCAATTCCGGCATTTGGCGGAAAAAGAAGGTGAGCAGCAAAGTACGGATGTGGCTCCCGTCGACATCGGCGTCCGTCATCAGGATGATTTTGTGGTACCGCGCCTTCGCGATGTCGAACGTGTCTTTTTCAGCCTTGTCGCTATCTTCCCGCTTGCGTCCAATACCCGTCCCGAGGGCCATGATCAGCGTCCGAATCTCGTCGCTCGTGAGCATCTTGTCGAAGCGGGCCTTTTCCACGTTGAGAATCTTACCCTTGAGCGGAAGAATGGCTTGAAATTTTCGGTCCCGGCCTTGTTTCGCCGACCCGCCGGCGGAATCTCCCTCCACAATGTACAGCTCGCTGACGGCCGGATCTTTCTCGGAACAATCGGCCAACTTGCCCGGCAAGGATCCCCCATCGAGGGCGCTCTTGCGCCGGATGAGTTCTTTGGCCTTGCGCGCCGCATCGCGGGCCCGCGCCGCGTCCACGGCTTTGCCGATGATCTTCCGGGCGACCGGCGGATTCTCCTCGAAATAGTTGCCCAGCGCTTCGTTCACCGCGGCCTCGACCACCCCCTTCACCTCGCTGTTGCCCAGCTTGGCTTTGGTCTGGCCCTCGAACTGGGGGTTCCGGACTTTGACGCTCACGACAGCGGTGAGGCCTTCACGCACGTCGTCGCCGGTCAGGGATTCGGTGTCCTTCTTGAGCAAATCGTTCGCGTTCGCATAGGTATTGATCGTCCGGGTCAGCGCCGCTTTGAACCCGACCAGGTGTGTGCCGCCTTCCTTGGTGTTGATATTGTTCGCAAATGAAAACAGGTTCTCCGCATAGCTGTCGTTGTACTGGAGGGCGACTTCAAGCAGCATTTCCGGCTTTTCGACCTTGACGTAGATCGGTTTGTGCAGCGGTGTCTTGGCCTCGTTCAGATGCTCCACAAAGGACATGATGCCTCCCTTGTAGAGAAAGACCTGCTCTTTGACCGGCTCTTTGCGTTCATCCTTGAGCGTAATTTCCAGTCCCTTGTTCAGAAACGCCAGTTCGCGGAGCCGCTGGGCCAGCACATCGAAGCTAAAGTCCAGCGTTTCGAAAATTTGCCCATCCGATTTGAACCGCACCTTGGTGCCGCGACGCTTGGTCTTGCCCGTGACCGTCAACGGGGCGTCGGGCTTGCCGCGTTCATAACGCTGCTCGAACACCTGGCCGTCTTGCCAGATTTCCAGCTCAAGCCATTCCGAAAGGGCGTTGACGACCGAGATGCCGACCCCGTGCAAGCCGCCCGACACGGTATAGGCGCCCTGCTCGAATTTGCCCCCCGCGTGCAGCACCGTGAGCGCGACCTCCGCCGCCGATTTCTTTTGCGTGGGATGCATGCCGGTGGGGATGCCCCGGCCGTTGTCGATTACGGTCACACTCCCGTCGATGTGAATCGTCACCTCGATCGTTTCGCCGAACCCGGCCATATGTTCGTCGACGCTGTTGTCGACCACTTCATAGACCAGGTGGTGCAGCCCGTCGACACCCGTGCTGCCGATATACATGGCCGGGCGCTTGCGCACGGCGTCCAGTCCTTCCAGCACCTTGATGTGATCCGCACTGTAGCTGTCCGAGACGGACTTCGGGGTCGAATCGTCGGTAGACATCAGGCTCCTAACGCTTCAGGTGCGAGGCACGGGGCCTGAGGCGCCATGGAGGAGACTCGTTCCTCGAGCCTGGCCCTCCGTCGCCTCACCCCTCAAACTTTGATCGGCATCACGACGCATTTGAAACCTGGGCTTTCGGGCTCCTGAATCAAACAGGGGCTCAACGGCGTATCCATGTGCAGCGCAATGGTCTCGCCATCCATCACCCCGAACACATCGATCAGATACCGGGCATTGAAGCCGGTGTTGAGCGCTTCTCCGTCATACCGGACGGCGAGTTCTTCGGTCGCTTCTCCCAGGTCGGGATTGCTGGAGAACAACGTCATTTTACCGGCCACGAACGAGACTTTCACGGCATTGGCTTTGTCTTTGGACAGCACCGATACGCGGCGCAGGGCGCTTTCCAGGTCACCGCGGTTCACTGTGATTTTATTTCCGCCGTCTTTGGGAATGACCTGTTGGTAGTTGGGATAGTTGCCTTCCATCAACCGGGAGGTCAGAAGCAGCCCGCTCTGGCGGAAAATCATGAGATTCTTCGTGAAACCGATGAGCGGCTCACCGTCACCGCCTTCTTCCAACAACCGGCGCATCTCCTGGGCGGCCTTCTTGGGGATGATGGCTTTGATCTCCTGGGGCGAACCTTTGCCGGCCGCCTTGCCCACCTCCTGTTCCGCCACGGCCAAGCGATGTCCGTCGGTCCCCACCAGCCGAAGGGAGGTTTTCTTCTCCGTGATGAGCAGGGTCACCAGGAGGCCGTTCAGGATGTAGCGCGCATCATTGTCGCCGGCGGCGAACAGCGTCTTGCGGATCAGCTCGAGCAAGCCCTCGCCGGCGAGCGGCGTCAACCCTTCACGATCGATGGCCGGCAAGGCAGGGTAGTCGGCACTGGGAAGCCCCACGATCTTAAATTGGCTCCTGCCGGCTTGAATCGCAGTCCAGTTATTGTCCCCGGCCGTCAGCTCAATGTCGCCGGCGGGCAGCTCTTTGATGATTTCATAGAGCTTGCGGGCGGACAGGGTCACGCCCCCTGGTTTCAGCACGGTCGCCTTGTACAACCCCCGCATGCCGAGTTCGAGGTCGGTCGCTACGATCTCGACACCGTCCTGTTTCGTTTCAAGCAGGATGTTCGACAGGATGGGCATGGTGTTGCGTTTTTCGACAACACCCTGCACTCGCTGCAGTCCGGTGAGCAGTTCGTCCCGCCCAATGCGTACTTTCATGGCACGTTCTCCTTCGGAGGCCCTAACTCCGTAAGATCTGTTCCTGTAAACTCTCCAACGTCGCTTGCAGCGCAGTGTCCGACTCTTTTGCCTTGGCCACTTGCCGGCACGCATGAATAATGGTCGTGTGGTCTTTCCCCCCGAAATGGCGGCCGATCTCCGGATACGACGCATCGGTCAGCTCACGGCAGAGATACATGGCGATTTGTCGGGGGTGGACCAACGTCTTGCTCCGCCGGCGCGACTTCAGCTCGGTAATCTTCACATGGAACTGCGCGCAGACCGCCTCCTGAATGTCTTCCAACGCCACGATCTTTTTCTTGTCGCCGATCAGATCGCGCAGCACGGTCTTGGCCATTTCCAAGGTGATCACTTGCCCTGTCAACGATGCATAGGCGCCCAAGCGCACGAGGCTACCCTCCAACTCCCGAATGTTGCTCTTCATGGTGGTGGAGAGGAATTGAATGACGTCCTCCGGCAGTTTGACCCCTTCGTCTTCCGACTTTTTCCGCAAGATGGCGATTCGGGTTTCCACATCGGGCGGCTGCAAATCCGCGATCAAACCCCATTCGAACCGGGAACGAAGACGCTCCTCGATGTCCGGCATGTCCTTCGGGAACCGATCACTCGACAGCACGATTTGTTTGTGGCCCTCATACAAGGCGTTAAACGTGTGAAAAAATTCCTCTTGGGTACGCTCCTTCCCGGCCAGAAACTGAATGTCGTCAATCATCAACATGTCGATATGGCGATAGCGCTTGCGGAGGTCCATCATTTTGTCATAGCGAATCGAATTGATGACTTCGTTCGTGAACTGCTCGGTGGTGAGGTATGCGATCCGCAGCTCGGTCTGTTCCGCGACATGGTTGCCGATGGCATTTAGGAGATGGGTTTTCCCGAGTCCCACCCCTCCATAAATAAACAACGGGTTATACGCTTTCCCTGGTTGCTCAGCCACGGCCATACAGGCGGCATGGGCGAATTGATTGCCGGCCCCCACGACGAAATTCTTGAACGTATATTTCGGGTTGAGCTGGATACCTCGTCGTGCCTTCGGAAGACCTCCGGTCCTGGCGGCATTTGCGACGCTTGTGTTGTCGGGAGGGCGAACAACCGGCTTCTGGAACACTACGAAATTCACGGACAAATCGCCCCCACCTCGGGCTGTCGCCACGGCTTCCGCGAGCAAAGGCCCATAATGGGTATGGAGCCAGTCCCCGAAAAACTTATTGGGCACGCCGATGTGCGCGGTCGAGTTCTCAATCCGATCCAAGTGTACGGGGATAAACCAGGTATCGTAGACCTGTTTGGGGACCTTTCCCTGAATGTAGTGAAGGGCCTCTTGCCAAACGGTATCAACGCTCATAACCGGCGACCATTCCTATACACAGGCTTATTCACATCTGTGGATAACAGGGCTCTGGCACCCCTCCTCCGTGCGGTCTGTGAGAGAAGCGGCAGGGTCAATACCATGCCGCCATGGGCCTTGTCGAGGTGCAGACTGACTTCCCTTGCTTGCATCACCAGGTCATCCACATGTCCCGCGGGGATTTTCCCCCGGCAGTCCCCAAGGTGATCCTCAAGAACTGATCAAAATTTTCTCTCCTCAATCAACATGATCTCTCCTGTCCCCGCTGTTCACGTCACTACTCCTCTTCCGACTCCGACGACGAATTTTCTCTTTACACACTACTCTTCAGAAGTCAGAGCACCATGAACCGGTCAGCCTCCGTCACGATTTCAAGCAACCGCTGATACGACATCGACTGATTTGCATGAACTGGACCATCGGACCCCGGATGAATCACTTCGGCGGGATCCTCGCCCGACGAATGAGGAACGCCTATTCGAATCACCATCACATCGGGGTTTCTGGCCGTGTCATACAAAGCCGGAGCAATCTGTTCAGCTGGCTCACGCAGGAGGTACACAAGCGACATAGAGAGACACTCACCACCGTATCATCAAAACACGAGTGTTCGATCCATCGATTGAAGCAAGGCACAAATCGTGTCCGGCGTTTCATATCGGGGGGTAAACTCCGACCGGACCAATGACCGATCCACCGATGTCTCAAGCACAAACGGGATGTCCAACTGTTCGATCGACGGGAGATATTTTTCGAGGATCTCGACGTCGACAATCTCGTCCGTCTCGGCGGCCAGGAGATGCACGGCCTCACCGAGTAGAACCACGGTGGTGTCGTGGGAGCCCGACACGAGTCCGAGCGCGATACGTAATGCTTCTACCGGGCGGTGGGATCGTCGAGGGTCTTCTCTGATCACGACTGCAACGCGTTTCGCCATGGCCTCCCTAACAGGCGTCACGTGAACGAGAAGAACGGCTCGCACGAGTCGATGATCCCCGAAAGCACCACGAGTCCGCACAGTGAGATAGCCGGATCGACCTGGGCGGTCGAAACCTGGTGCTGTTGGCATCCGTAGGCGCAGACGAACAGCTTCGCACCGGAGTGGGCCAACGCGACAAACTCAGGGGCGGCCATACTCTTGACTCCCTCATCGATGAGATAGAGATAGACGTCATGACCGCTCTCAAGGGCGGCTTGCGCAAGGCCATGGACGGTGGATGTGCTGGCATCGGCGGGTGGACGGGCCAGCAGGAATCCGAATTTCCGTTTCATACTGGACATCCACAGGATTTCATACTGTCATTTCAATAACTTATATAAAAAATTCAGGTGCCAGACTAAGAGGTTTTTCTGCGAAAGTCAACGCCTAAAACAGCGCGATTCGTAAGCTTAGAGAAGCGAGCGGATTTGGGGGACGGACGAAGTGAGGGAGACCTCGGTTTGCACTTTTGTCTGCATGTTTCGAAGGACGGCTATCCCTTTTATCACCTCGTCATCTCCAATGATGAGGGCGTACCGGCACCCCAATCGGTCCGCCTGGCGGAGATGGGATTTGAGCGTGGCAGCCCGAAAATCAGAGACGGCCCGGATGCCGGCCTGACGCAGTTCTTCCAGCAGCACCAACACGACTCCGGAGCCTTTCTCGCCGAACCCGGCCACATACACAGTCCGGTCACCGGGAGCCGAATACACCGTCGTTTCTGGTAGCATCATGGCCATCCGCTCGAGACCCAGCGCAAAGCCGACTGCCGGGGTCGGGGGACCGCCCAACGTTTCAACCAATCCGTCATAACGCCCGCCCGCGCCCACGGCATTCTGAGCCCCTAAATGGGTCGTGGTCACCTCGAACGTGGTGAGGCCGTAATAATCCAATCCACGCACCAAGCGGTGGTTGAGTTGATAAGGCACGCCGATCGACCCCAGACCGGCAAGCACGCGAGCAAAGTGGTCCTGCGCGGTTGCCGAGAGGCTGTCGGCCAGACGAGGCGCGGCTTCCGTGGCGGCGCGGCACTCGGGCACCTTGCAATCCAGGACGCGAAGGGGATTGGTCTCGATCCGTCGCCGGCAGTTTCCGCACAAGAACATGTCCTTCTCACGGAGATAGGCCACGAGCCGGGGTCGATAGCGTTCACGATCACTGGAGGTGCCGAGGTTATTCACTTCGAGAGTGAGTCCGGGAAGGGCCAGGTCCGAGAGCAGCCGCCACAGCAGGGCCATCACCTCCACATCGGCGTGCGGATCGGCGGTCCCGAAGGATTCGACACCGAATTGATGAAACTGGCGCAGACGGCCAGCCTGCGGTCTCTCGTGGCGGAACATTGGACCGATATAGAAAAACTTTTGCGGGCTCGGAATGGCCGTCCGGTTGTGTTCGATGAACGCGCGGACGGTCCCCGCCGTGCCTTCAGGGCGGAGCGTCAGCGAGGTCCCATCGCGATCTTGAAAGGTATACATTTCCTTTTCGACGATATCCGTGGAGGCTCCGATGCTGCGCGCGAATAATGTCGTCACCTCAAACACGGGGATCCGGATTTCGTCGAACCCATACTCGACGGCCAGCCGCCGCGCGGTCTCTTCGATCAGACGCCAGCGAGGCGTCTCCTCCGGAAGCAGGTCTTTCACACCTTTGATGCCCTTGATCATGCCGACTCCATGTCCCAGTGCGGCTCACGCACGTATTCCCTCGCCAGTCCGAGCGGACTATAGCGGCGCATTTCACGGCAAGTCAACGAAACCTCGGCTTGCGCCTCGATGGTCTGAGCGGTATCATGCCCGGCCTACGATGGAGATCCACGCAACACCCGATGAGGAGCACCGGCAGACCATGAACGAGGTAACCAGCCGACGCGTGGTGGCCGTGGCTCCCATGCCGCCTGAAAAATCGGCCTATGCCTTGGCCCGCTACAGCCGATCACCCGATTCGATCGAACAAAGCATTCGCTGGGTGCACGGGCATTCCTCGGAAAAGTTCTGGGAGCAGTTCTATTTTGACTATGGTCACGCCTCCATTGCCGATTTGGGGCATGTCATCATGTGTTTCGAAAACATCTCGGAACTGGCCGCGATCCGTCTCGAGGATGAACCGCTTTGGGATGGGCAGGCCAAATCGAGCCGCTATCAGAATTTTGCTTCGAGCCGGTGGTTCGTACCCGATCAGATTCGTGGGAGTGAAACAGAGGCGGTCTATGAAGGGATCCATCGCAGCCTGTCCGAAGTTTATCGGTTGTTGCACGGTCCCCTCACGGCGTATCTCACCGAGCGGGATCCTCGACCGGAGTCTCTGAAACCGGCCGACTATCAACGAACCATTGCCGCCCGCGCCTTCGACATCACCCGCTATCTCCTGCCCTTGGCCGCCAACACCAACGTCGGCCAGGTCGTCAGCATTCGGACACTCGAAAAACAAATCATCCGGCTCTTGTCCTCTCAGTTGCCTGAACTTCGAGCCATCGGCGAAGAGTTGAAAGAGGCCTGTCAGCGACCCCCGGTCAATGTGTGGGGAGACCTGTGCGGGAATGCCGCCGCGGCCGAGCCGCTGGCCCCGACCTTGGCCCGTCATGCCAAACCGAATGTCTATCAAGAGTCGGTCTACGGGGACCTGGCGCGGCATGCGCGGGAGGTTTTCCGCGGGACGGGACTCGACCGGCCGGCGCAGGGTGGGGCGTCGCCGCCGGTGGACCTCGTGGAACCGC
>CAYQDJ010000013.1:19571-52438 GCA_964416255.1 uncultured Nitrospira sp.
GTCGTGGCGACGCTGCTCTATCGGGTCTCTCATGCGCCGTACCGGAGTCTCCTTGCGGTCGTGCAAGACTGGTCCGAGGCCCAGAAACAGGAAACCATCCAAGTGGCGACGCAGCAGCGCGGCCCGTATGATGAGTTGATCAAAGAATTCCGATGCGGGTACAGTTTCAATTTCGACGTGCTGATGGATATCGGGGCGTGGCGGGACATGCATCGGCATCGGCGATGCCAACAGATCCAGCAAACCTTCACGACGATCCATGGCTATGACGTCCCGCCGCAGCTGATCGACGCCGGCCTGGATCAGGAATATCGGCAGGCCATGGATGCGGTGCGCCAGGACATCGATATTCTGAAAAGATACGATCAGGAAGCGGCGCTGTACGCCATCCCGTTTGGATTCAAGGTTCGCTGCCTGTTTAAAATGGACTATGCGGAAGCGGAGTACATCAGCCGGCTCAGAACCGGCGTCAAAGGTCACTGGTCGTACCGCACCGTGGCCTGGCAGATGAAGCAGGAACTGGCCAAACGGGTTCCCTGCCTGGGCGAGCGCATTCAAGCCACGCCGCCGGACGTGGAAGACAGCCTGACACGCTAGCCGCGGGTATGTCGCCATGAACGCCCATCTCCGACAGAGCGAAGCGGCCCTCATCACTGGCGACTGGGACGCCCTCCTTGCCGCAGCTGTAGCGTGGGCGAGCGTGCTGCCCTCCGCCCAGCCGAAGGACCCGCGGCCGTTTTTCCTCCGAAACGTCGTGCACTTGCTGCGCGGGCAGTTCGCCGACGCCTGGAAATTGCATGCCTTGTGTTTGGAGGTGGAAACCGACATCGCCGCCGTGAAAGCCTGGATCGACTCGCTGGGGGAGCGGCACGGAGACAACGGGAATGTGCATTTGGTGACGGGGCTGTTTTTGGCCCAATCAGGGCAATCGGAGCAATCCTTGCGCTCCTACAAAGATGCGGCACGCCTCCTGCCGCAGTCCGCCTATCCCCATTACTTCATCGCACAGATTCACGAACGGGCCAACCATTTGGAAATGGCGATCAAAGCATATCGCGAGGCGGTGCGGTTGGCCCCCGACTTTGCCGCGGCCCGGACCAATCTCGGGGTGGCCTACCAAGAACAAGGCCGGTTGGAAATGGCGATCAAAGAGTATCGGGAAGTGATCAAGCTGAGCCCCGAGGATCCGGTCGGCCATGCCAATCTAGCCTGTGCACTGGCGGAACAGGGCAAGATGGAGCCGGCTGTCCAATCATACAAAGCCGCTTTGAGACTGAACCCGCAAGACGCCGAGGTACACTTTGCCTTGGGCGGGTTGCACGAAACTCGTGGACGGTTGGATTTGGCGGAGCGGTCCTATCGCGAGGCCTTGACCGGCAATCCGGAATTTGGACCGGCCTATTCGGCGCTGGGTTGGCTGTCCCTTCGAAGGCAGCGTTTTCAAGACGCGCAGGAACTCTTCAGCCGGGCGTTGAAATGTAACGCCGAGGATGCTCGCGCCTATCATGGCATTGCCGAACTCTATGCCATCCGGGGGAAACGTCAGAGCGCAATGGACAACTACTCGAAGGCGGTCAAATATTACCGCGATCCTGAGATGCGCAATGCGCTGATGAATCAGCTCTTCCAGGAAGGCCAGGTCCCGGATTAGCAGGATGCTGAACCGCCCGCCAGCGGCGTCGCCTCGAAAGCGTCCTCAACGTAGCCCAGCTACGCCTCCGGCGGTTCCCAATCCTCGCCAAGATGCGCCGACTTTGCGAAACGTATTTCCGGGACGCAACACTGGTGCACCGGGCCCCGACAGTAGCACTGCGGTTGGGCCCACCGAGATGAAGGTCCACAAGAAGCTACTAGCAAGTATTCGTAGCCACAGCCAGAAGGTCGAACACAGCTGGAGGAATGTTCAGCAGCCGATTATAGTTCGCGGATGGCGCCTTGGAGGACCGTGAGTTGCGTCACGGGGTCGCCGGAAGACTTGAGTTCGGTACGGATCTGATCTTTGAGGTAAGACGAATACCCGATGCGGTCCACGAGCAAGTCTAAGAATCGTTCGGCGGGGAGGAGACTTTGTTTCTTCAATTCATCGACGGTGTCGTCGCTCACCGGCACATAGGTGCTGCCGATATGAAAGACCACGTTGTAATACCGTCCCGTGCCGATGCGCTCGAATCGTAAGCCCTTCACGCGTCGCTCCTGCTGCAGGCCTCGGAAGGTGCCATTTTAGTCAAACCGGTTCAGGAAAGACAAGGTACTCGCGACTGACGGCATCGGGGTCCGACCGCCGCGGCGCCTTACGCGCCGGCTCCCGACAGCCCGAAGTACTCCCGGCGGCTGACGGCCACATCGGCCACAAACATGACCCCGGAATGCCGGTCGAACAGCGGACGCAACCCGGCGAGGATGGGCTCGACTTTTTCCTCCGGCACCACGGTCATGATCATCACCAGGCTTTCTTGCTCGCTGAACATGAAATGCGCCTCGCGAAACCCATGATGACCCTTCCCCGACACATTGCCGATGATTGTGTAGCCCGTCGCATGAACTTTGTCGAACAATTCGGTCACAAACGCTCGATGTTCGCCCGCCACGACCACCCGGATCTCTTTCATGGGATGCAACGTCAGTCCGTTCATTGACCCGCTCCTTTCATTTCTTCTCCACGCACGGAGGGTGCGAAGACGACGGTAACCCGGTTCCAGACGCCGCCGGCCCTGTAGCGATAGAGGGCGCCATCGTCCGGATCGATCGCAACCAAGTGGACCCACTGGTTGTGATACAAATGCTGCAGCAGTTCATGGCGCTGGATCAGTTTTTCGATGTCGGCGCGCGGCGCTTCGATCACCGTGAGCAATCGCATCGGTTCGTGGTAGGGCACCTCGCCGTTCATGACCGTTTGCCAGGCTAATCCAACCCGCAAATCGCTCCATGGGCCGGACATGACCCCGAATCGCCCCACGATGTTGTGGTAAATCTTACTGCCGCTTCCATAGATGTCGTTGTCCACCGTCGAAAAGTAGTGTTCCATATTGATCCATTGCGCCACAATCTGAGGTCCGGTCATGAGCACTTCGAGCAGCCGATTCGTCGGGTCCTCGCGATAGTCGTAAGAATGGAGGAAGACCCGCCCGGCCAAGTTGAGGCCCTTGGTCAGATCTCGGCGACCGATGATGAAGGCGGTGTTGGCGGAGAGTCCCCATTCCGGCCGCACCTGGCTCCAATCGGCGCTGCGTTCGCGGACCTCGGCTGACGCCCGCGCGAGGCCCAGCGGCTCGTCAACGTCAGGGAATCGGCTGCACCGCTCCTGGCTCGTCAGCCGAGCCGCTTCCCGGAGATCTTCCGCCAGGCGTGCGACGTCCTTGCGGTGCGTCAAAGGGACGTCTTCGAGATCGCACAAGTGCACCTCATCGGTGGTGGTATCGACCTGGCCGGCCAGGAAGTGGGTATCGGACGGGATTTCCAGGCCATCTTTCGCCAACCGTTCGCGCACTTTGGGATTGTTGGCCATCATGGCCAGGACGCGGGCGTTGGGTTTGCCTTCGTTGCCGCCGCAGGCGCCGCAGTCCAGCGCCGATTCATATGGGTTGTTCTCGCTGGTACTGCCATGTGCGCACAACAACACCAGGCGGGCGAAATTTCGCGTGAGTCCCATCATGCGAAGCGCGGTCTCCACGGTCAGCACCTGTTCCTCCAGCGTGAAGCCGGCCCGAGTGATCCGTTCTTTTCGCAAGGAGGCCGACCGAGGGTTGATGTGGCTTTGGCGGCGCAGGGTCTCCAGGAACGCTGTGAGATGTCCCTGAGAAAGGCCGAGGTCCTGGGCCATGGTGAGCAAAGGAGGGGCGACGTCGTCGTCCTTTCCGTTCAATGCGTGGAGGCGAAGACCTTCTACGAACTCCGGAGCGATCCGGGACCCGCGGACGCCCAGCTGGTCGCGCAAGGTTCTCCAAATGAGCGCGCGTTGCTCCGACACCAACATCTCATCGATGTCGGCGGGTGACAGCTTATCCACCGTGAGGCTGGTGGCGATGGGGGGCATGAAGAGGCTTCGAATCCACGCGGTCAGCCGCCGGTACAGCGAGGGCCAGGCGGTTTTTCCGACAATGGGCACACTATAGAACCAGCCCAGAGATTCCACCATCACATACGGCGTGATGACGTTTTCCTTCAAATCGTGAAGCAGGGTATGGCCTGCATGCATGAGTTTCGCCCGCGAGGCGTGCTTGTGGAGGATGTGCTGCAGATAACTTCGAGGTATCTCTCGCACCTCGTTGCGTGCCCGCATGATGACGGGGAATTGCTCGGTATCATGCTCGTGGCCCCAGGCCCGGTATCGAATGAAGACCGCGAAAAATCCCGCGAAGCCGTACGTCTCGTTCGGCCCGGTGGATTCCAGGTGCCGGCGAAACGTTTCCGACCGGACATCCAGACAGAAGACCGATTGTGACTGCGGCCGCACTGTCTGCGGCTCCCCCTCTAGCCCGGGTTTCGCCGTCGAGGCCGTCCGCATCAGCATGCCGAACAAGTGGTCCTGGTAGCCGGCCTCGAACGCCTTCAACCAGACGGGGCCGTGTTCCGGCTCCGGGAAGGCGTTCATCCAGGCCACGAGAGCGGCCAGTGCCTGAGGGCTGGCGTCAAGCAACACGGTCGGCACAACTTCCAACGCCTGAGCCAGCGCGAGCAACCGCCGGGCGGCAAACCGCTGCAACGCCCGATCACGTTGCAACTGAGTCTCCTGCTGGAGCCGGTCGGCCAGTGCGTCCCAGCCGTTCCCCGGTCCCCGCACCAGCCGTTCCACCTGTTCGGCAAAGGCTGCCGGCAATCGTCCTGCGGTGTGCTGCGTTCGTAAAAAGTACGCCTGCGGATGGTGCTGCATAAAGGCGGACACGGCTTCAAAGTTGGCTGGGATCCCCAAGAGTGTTTCACAGGCCGGCTGGAGCAACTCACGGACATACCAGAGGCGGACGGCCAGAAATTTGACGAGACTGATCGGATAGGCCTGCTGCCAGGGGTAGTTGGTTTGCTCCGCCCGCCACTTGATGAAGCCGGCCCAACCGGGAAGGGCCGTGAGTTGGAGGGCCAAATAGTCCTGGCGCAAAGAGTTGGGAATGCCCAGTTGCTCCAATGTGTCGAGCACGGCGTCTTCAGGATGCTCCGGTAACGCCGCCAGCTTGCGCCGGCTGTCCTGGATGCCGCAGACCGACCACTCGTGGGCGGCGAGACCCTTCCAGGCTTTAAAAAATCCTTGTTCCCGCCCCGGCATCGGCCAGGTCGCGTGGCCCTCGTCCAAGAACGCTTCACACCATTTGATGAGTTCGCTGTTGACGAGGCTGACGATTTGGGTCCCGCAGGTCCGATCACACCAGTGCGACAGAGTCAGCGACCGCCCTAGCGCCGCCCGGTCTTCCCGCACCGCGTCGGCGATCTGCTCTTGCATCGTGGGCGCCTGGAGAATCGGGGCCAGGTGATCGGCGAGCTCGGTCACCAGTGCGTGGTTCGCCTCGCCATCGAGCAAGGCATCCGGCGGATCTTCGGTCATCTCGCATAGACCATGCGTCAGGCAGGCACGCAGCACTTCCCAGTGGGCAATGCGGCAGGGGCCGATCGTGATGGACTCGGCGCGGGCCAGCGGTTGAACCGCCTCGTCCAAATGATGGAGCAGGATCCGGCCGGAGCGGAGATACTCACGATAAGCATCGCCGGTGAGATACCCGCGTCCCCCCAAAAAGGTCCGTCCGCGGCGAACGGTCTCTTCGAAGGGGAGATACTCCAAGCTATGAAGGGGATTGTGATGCACGAAGGTGCGCATGGGCCAATACTGCCCCACCACTTCGCCGGCCAGGCGGACGATGCCGCGAAGCTCCATGCGTTGCGTGTCCCTGTGGGACGACGTTGGGTGGGTCACAGGCGGGACCGGTTTCATCTGGGCAACTCCATGACCACCATGTGCGGGACCGAAGGAGGCGGTCCTACGTCGAAGAAACCCGAGGGAAGGATCCCCAGCGCCACCAACAGGACCAGTACAATCGTCAGCGCCGCGAATTCAGGAGCGTGCAGATCTTCGTGATGGCGGCGCACAGCATGAGGGCGCCCGAATAACAGACCTTGCGCGAGATCAAACAGATACCACGAGGCCGTGAGCCAGGCCACAATCACGATCAGCACTCCTCCGGACCACGTGAAGGAAGGGCTGAGCAGCATGCCCAGAAATCCCGCAAACAGACCGAACGGAGGGAACCCGAGGGCGGCGAGCGCCAGCAAGACAAAGAGCACGGCAAATCGGGGCATAGGTTCGGCCAACCGGCTGAGCCCACGGCGTTCGACCTCGCCGTACCGTACGCGCAGGACGAACACCACCAGGAGCAATCCGCTTGTCACCAGTCCGAGCGCGCTCACAAAGATCACCGTGTGCGGCGAGGCCGCTCGCGTGACGGACAGATACCACCAGAGGATCGAGAACAACCCCAGGCTGCCGCACGCGACCACCGAGGCCGCGCGGGCTTGCGCCAGCGCTTTGAGGGAGCCGTAGAGGCTCCCCGCCAAGCCGAGCATTCCGGCGACGTCCAAGAAGGCGGGCGGCAGATTTGCGAACACTGTGAGCAGTCCGCCGAATCCGACCAGTGGCAGCAGGGACGCCAGAAATGCCGGCAGGTTACCCGGTAACGTGGTCAAGCCCGCAAGATAGGCGTTGTGCAGCGGAAAGAGGGGAAGCATGATCGCGCAGGACAGGGCGAAGGCGAGGGAAGATACGGGGGGAACCGCCACGAGGCTCACGGCAGCCGCCACGGCGCCCGCTGCCGCCGTGGCCAGCGGCCATGTGAAACGGGTCTCCGTCGTCGGCCGCGAGCGAGACAGCATAACCCCCAGGCCAGTCAGCAGAAGCAAGAGGCACAGGGATGACCAAGGAGCCGCCAGTGCCAGGGCCCCCAGGCCAAGTCCCAGCCACACGACCGTCAACAGCCAGGCCGAACCATGGGCACGATGTAACGGTTGGCCCAGCAGCGACACAAAGGTCACGATCGGCAGCAGCACCAAGAGGGGGAGGTTGTCGGCTCGTCCAAACTTGGGTCCCGCCGCCCAGCCGATTGCGCTGAGGGTCAGCATCGTGACCATCAGCACCCAGATTCTGAGCTTGTGAGGCTGACCTAGGAGCAGCCATCCACCCGCCGCGCCGAGGACGGGCACGACGACCACCAGAAACGAACCATGGGACACCGCCGTCACGAGATCCTCCCGGCTGATCCCCGTTCGAGCCTGAAGGCCACCCAGAGGATGCCCCGCCCGACCCGATCATACAGTCCGTCAAGATAGAGGCGATTCATAAAAAACAGGTAGCAGGGCGCATGGAGCCGGTTGAACCAGGCTGGCCTGCGCATGTGGACCCCCCGCGTCTGCGCATAGAGATACATCCAGCCGAGCAAGATGAGCAGCGTCATCATGGCGACCAATGCATCAAAGAGCGGCCAGGGGAGCGCTGCCGCCTGGAAGTACCCATCCACCTCCAAATGATCGGGGTAGAGGAAGGCGGTGAAGCGTTCGGCGGCGAACAAATAGGTGAAGACGACGAACAGGAGGACGGCCAGCATCGCCGAGGACACTTTCCAAGAGGGAATTCCGCGCAGATGAGTCAACGTCAAAATGGCCTGGGAAGAGGTGACCCAAATGAAAAACAGAAAGATCATGCTTCCCTGAGATTGGATCAGCGGGATGTGCAGGACGCCATGCGCCACGAGCAAAATGATCAGCGGCATCACCAAGGTCGTAAAAAAACCCGTCGTCCAGGCGAGCCGTGAAAAGGCCGCTTCCTCGATGGCCGAATGCCGTGCCGGATACAGGGGTTCTTGCCGTGCCTGGTGAATCACGTGGCCGCAGTTCAAGAAGACCGTGGCCTTGAAGATGCCGTGGGCCACCAGATGAAACACTGCCAGCCCGAACGCGCCCAGGCCGCATTCCATGACCATGTACCCCATTTGTCCGATGGTCGAGAATCCCAGGGTTTTCTTGATGTCATTCTGCGTCAGCATCATCGATGCGCCGAGAATGGCTGTCAACATGCCCACCAGAAACGCGACGTGCAAGGTCGCCGGGCTCAACCCGTACAACGGGGCGAGACGGTTCATGAGAAAGCCGCCGGCATTGATGATGCCGGCATGCAGCAGCGCATGGACCGGCGTCGGCGCATAGAGCGAGCTCGGGAGCCAGACATGTAACGGGAACTGGGCGGATTTGGTCATCGCTCCGAGAAAGAGCAGCAGCGTCACCGCCGTCGGACCGCTGATGTCCACCCCAGGGAGGAGAGACAGGCTGAGCGGGGTTTCGGCGGCCCGGACAAACAGGTCCTGAAATTCGATAGTGCCATAGAGGGCATGGGCCAAGACGATGCCTGCAAGAAACGCGATGTCGCCGAGTCGCAAGAGCGTAAAGGTTTTGAAGGCGCCTTCCAGCGTGGCCGCATGGTTCATATTGTGTGCGAGGAGTGAGAGCAGGTAGCTGAGCAATTGCCAGAACACGAAGAGCATCACCAAATTCCCGCTCGACACCATGCCCAACAACACGAACGTCGTCACGCTCACGAGCGCCAGGAATCGCCGATACCCGGAGTCCTGAAAGAGGTAAGTGACGGAATACCGATAAATCACCGTGCTGACCAAACTGATCAACACCATCATCAGCGCACTGAGCCGGTCAATGTGAAATCCCACCGGTAAGGCCGAATTGGCCACGGACGTGGGATCATAGAAGCGCACGGTGAGGGGTCCCTGCACCGCGACGACCACGAGGATGATGCAGGCTCCGACGAAGGTGGCGACCAGCGGCCAGACGCCCAGGGCGGCCCGTCGGCGTGGCGTCGACGGTTCCCCCCTCAGGGGAATCAGGGTGATCAGTGGAAGGAATGGAAGAAGGATCGCGAAGAACAGGCTGACGTTCATGAAGGTGCGCACGCTACCTCAAGAGTGCTGCCACGCCGACGAAATTCTTCCAGCCTCACATCCGGCCGAAACGTCCGGATTGTACAGGTTTCTGTGGCGAGGGTCACTCTTAGAGTCAAGCGACAGCCTTCGCTTTGACCGGTGACGTGCGGGCCGTGAAAGGCGCCTCCGCTCACCTCGGCCAGTTTCCCCTTGTGAGGCTCCCGATCGCCTCCCTATAATGTGGATTGGTCGGCGTACTTACACGGCTCACGGCATGCGCGCACTCGAACAGCTGACATTTGACAACACCTACGCCCGCCTCCCGGAGGCATTTTACGCCAAACTGAATCCCACGCCGTTCGAGGAGCCTCCCTTCCTCGTGCACGCCAATCCGGCCGCGGCGGCACTCATCGATCTCGATCCTGACCAGTTCACACGCCCGGAGTTCGCCGGCGTATTTGGCGGCAGCATGCTGGTGCCGGGTATGGACCCCTTGGCGATGCGCTATGCGGGCCACCAGTTCGGCGTCTACGTCCCGCAGTTGGGCGACGGCCGCGCCATCTTGTTGGGAGAAGTGCCGCATCCCGGAGGCGGCCAGTGGGATCTCCACCTCAAAGGGGCCGGGCTGACCCCCTTTTCGCGCGACGGCGATGGGCGCGCGGTGCTGCGGTCGACGATCCGAGAGTATCTCTGCAGTGAAGCCATGCACGGCCTGGGCATCCCCACCACACGCGCGTTATGCGTCGTCGGGAGCCGGGACAAGGTCTATCGCGAACACGTGGAAACGGGCGCGACCTTGCTCCGCATGGCGCCGTCGCACGTGCGGTTCGGTACCTTCGAAATATTCTATTACCGGAAGCAGCTCGATGAGCTCCGGCGGCTGGCCGACTATGTGATGGACCGGCATTTCGAACATCTCGGAGCCGTATCCGACAAATATGCCCGCTTCTTTGCCGAGGTGGTGGAGCGGACGGCCCGGTTGATTGCGCAATGGCAGGCCGTCGGGTGGGCCCATGGAGTCATGAACACGGACAACATGTCGATCCTGGGTCTCACGCTGGATTACGGTCCATTCGGATTCATGGACGACTATGATGCCGGATTTATCTGCAACCATTCGGACCAGCATGGCCGGTATGCCTACGACCAGCAACCCTATATTGGCTTGTGGAACTTGAGCTGTCTGGCCCAGGCGTTGGTGCCGTTGGCCGAACACCAAGCGCTGAAGGAGGCGTTGGACGCCTACACGCCGCTGTATGAGTGCGACTACCTCGCGCGCATGCGGGAGAAGCGCGGGCTGTTGCGTGCGCATCCGGGCGATGACGAACTGATCCGTGACTTCCTGGGTCTCTTGCAGGAGAGTCACGCCGATTACACGGTCGTGTTTCGCGAACTCGGCCGCTTTCGAGCCGACTCGACGGAGGGACTATGCTCGCTTCGCGAGCACTTCCTCGACCCCCGGCAGTTCGACGACTGGGCCGTGCGGTATCGGGCCCGCTTGCAGCGCGAAGAGAGTCGAGACGAGGATCGCCGAGCCCGCATGGATCGAGTGAATCCGAGATACGTCCTTCGCAATTATCTGGCCCAGACGGCGATCGAGAAGGCGCAACAGGGGGACTACTCCGAAATCGATCGGCTGCTCACCCTCCTGCGTGATCCCTACACGGACGTTCCCGGTCAGGACGCCTATGCCGCGCCGCCGCCTTCGTGGGGGAAACATCTCACCGTGAGTTGCTCCTCATAATGACAGGACTCGAATGAAGCAGGAGACGATCGGCGGGCTGACCGTTCGCCTCACCGGCGGCACAGACGGACACGGGGGCGGCAAAGGGCCCGCGATCGTGCTGCTCCACGGCTTCGGCGCGCCGGGCGATGATTTGGTGGCGCTGGCGGATGTCCTGCCGGTGCCGGCTGGGACGCGGTGGCTGTTTCCCGAGGCACCGCTGCGGCTCAGCATGGGGTATGGCGACTCGCGGGCGTGGTGGATGCTCGACATGGCGCGCATGGAAGCCGATCGCGCCGCCGGACGCGTTCGCGACCTCTCGGCCGAAGTGCCGAACGGGTTGGTCCTCGCCCGTGAGCGCATCCTCGCGTGGCTCAAGGAACTGCCTAGACGTGTGCCGATGGAGTACCGCCAGACCGTAATCGGCGGCTTTTCGCAGGGTGCGATGGTGACGTGTGACGCCGTCTTGCACAGCGACCACCCGTTCGCTGGGCTGGTGCAGCTCTCGGGCTCCCTGGTGGCGCAGGCGGTCTGGGGACCGCTGATGCCCAAGCGGAAAGGTCTGCCGGTGTTTCAAAGCCACGGTACGCAGGACCCCATTCTGCCGTTCATCGGCGCGGAGCGGCTTCGAGACGCCTTGACCCGATCGGGGCTGGCGGTCCAATGGAACGCCTTTCGGGGCGGGCACGAGATTCCCGAGCCGGTCCTCAAGGCCCTCACGATGTCCCTTCACACCATGTTGGCAGCCAGATGAGCCTCGAGTCATTTACGTTGTCGGGAGCCGACGGGAAGCGCATTCGCGGGGACCGCTTCGCCGGCCACGAACGACAGATTCTCTTCATCACGGGGTTCTTGTCCCAGCGGTGGGGCACCAAGAGTCAGGCGCTCTCGCAATGGTGCCGGGATCACGGCTGGGGGTTCTGTTGTTACGACGCGAGGGGTTTCGGTGAATCGGAAGGAAGCTTCACGGATTATACGCTGGCCGATTGGGTGGCGGATGCCCGCCTGGTCATGCAGCAGCTGAAGGATGGTCCCCCGATGACGATCGTCGGCAATTCTCTGGGGGGGTGGATTGCCTGGATGATGGGGCAGGAGTATGAGCAGGTGGCGCGCCTGATCCTCATCGCGCCGGGTTTTAACATGATGGCGGTCCGCGCGCGGTCGATGTCGGAAGAGCGGCGCCATGCGTGGCTCACCGCCGGCTGGATGCCGTGGGACGATGACGAGATGCATCGCCGCTTCCCGCTCGCCTGGAAATGGGTCGAGGAAAGCGACGCCTATTGGCGCAGCCGGTTCGAGCCGCTGCGCCGCATCCACACGACCCTTGTGCATGGGCTGCAGGACCAGGTCATTGCGCCGCAGGGTAGCAGCGAGTTCGTGCAAGACCTGCTGGCCCGCGACCCGGCCTTTCCGATCACACTACACCTGATTCCGGGCGACCATCGGTTGAGCGGGACGGAGCAGATGGACGTGCTCCGGCGACTCCTCGTCGAGGACGGGCGCGGGCCCGGTTGACGATGCGGAGCCCGGCGCGCTCGGTTGTGCATCACGGCGCGCATTTGTTATCGTGAGCAGCTGACAACGCGAACCCCCACAAGAGGACCCATGGCAACCAACGATAAACAAGTCATTTTTTCTCTCGTCAATGTGGGCAAGGTGTATCCGCCCAAAAAACAAGTGCTGCGGGAGATGTATCTCGGCTTCTACTACGGGGCGAAAATCGGCGTCCTCGGCTTGAACGGCTCCGGAAAAAGTTCGTTGCTCAAAATTATCGCCGGCGTGGATCCCAACTACACCGGGGAAATCAGCCGCTCCAAAGGCTACAGCATCGGGCTTCTCGAGCAGGAACCGCAGCTCGATCCCCGGAAGACCGTGAAGGAGGTCGTCGAAGAGGGCAAAGCGGAACTGGTCGCGCTGCTGCATGAGTACGAGGCGGTGAGCAACAGGATCGGCGACGCCGGTCCCGACGAGATGGACAAGCTGCTCGACAAGCAGGCCCAGATCCAGGAGAAGATTGAAGCGGCCAACGGCTGGGAGTTGGAGAACCAACTCGAACTTGCCATGGATGCGTTGCGCTGCCCGCCCGCGGATCAACCGGTGGGCACGCTGTCCGGCGGCGAAAAGCGGCGCGTGGCTCTGTGCCGTCTCATGATCCAAGAGCCCGACATTCTGCTGCTCGATGAGCCGACCAACCATCTTGATGCGGAGTCCGTGCAATGGCTCGAGCAACATTTACAGCATTATCAAGGCACGGTCATTGCGGTAACCCATGACCGCTACTTTCTCGACAACGTCGCCGGATGGATTTTGGAACTCGACCGCGGGCACGGCATTCCCTTCCAGGGCAACTACACCTCCTGGCTGGAGCAAAAGAAGGACCGTCTCGAAAAGGAAGAAAAAGCGGAATCCAAACGGCGAAAAACGCTGGAGCACGAGTTGGAATGGATCCGCATGTCGCCCAAGGCCCGACAGTCCAAGGGCAAGGCGCGCTTGAACCGGTACGAGGAACTCGTCAACCAGAAGCAGGAGCAGATGGCGGAGGATTTGGAGATCTATATTCCGGCCGGACCGCGCTTGGGCGATGTCGTGGTGGAAGCCACCGGCATCAGCAAGGCATTTGGCGACAATGTCCTGTACGAGAGCGTCAACTTCCGGTTGCCGAAGGGCGGGATCGTCGGCGTGATCGGGCCCAATGGCGCCGGCAAGACCACCATGTTCAAGATGATCATCGGAAAGGAAAAGCCGGATACCGGCACCATTCGGATTGGGGACACCGTCAAGCTGGGCTATGTCGACCAAGATCGCAGCCTCGATCCCGACAAGTCCGTGTACGATGTGATTTCGGAGGGGCAAGAGACGATTAAGCTCGGCAAGTCCGAAGTGAATGCCCGCGGCTATTGCGCCCGATTTAACTTTGCCGGGACGGACCAACAGAAGAAAGTGAAGGATCTCTCAGGCGGCGAGCGCAACCGCGTGCATCTCGCCCGCATGTTGAAAGAAGGCGCGAATCTCATCATCCTCGACGAGCCGACGAACGATCTCGACGTGAATACATTGCGGGCGCTGGAAGAGGGGCTCGAACGCTTTGCGGGCTGCGCGGTCATCAGCAGTCACGACCGGTGGTTCCTCGACCGTATCGCCACCCACATGCTGGCGTTCGAAGGCGACAGCCGGGTCGTGTGGTTCGAAGGCAACTATAGTGAATATGAAGCGGACCGCAAGAAGCGCCTCGGGAAGGACGCCGAGCAGCCGCATCGTATCCGGTATCGGAAGCTCACCCGCAATTGACATGGCCCGGTTCCGTGCCATTCGGTCTTGGGACGATCCTTCACATCGGAGACGGCTCGCGTCAGGACGGTCCCGTTTTCTGCCGGACCATGAGGCCCAATGAACCCTGTGGTTCTCGTGACCGGTGCTTCCGGCTTGATCGGACAGTACCTCCTCCGCACGGCCTCCCGCTGGGCGCCCCAATGGGACGTGCGGGGGTGGACGCATGCGGATCATGATGTGACCGATCTTGCCGGCGTCACGGCGGCCTGGCGGGCGCTCGAGCCCTGCGCCGTTGTGCATTGTGCGGCGCTCAGCCGAACCCAGGCCTGTGAACGGCATCCCGACCTAGCCCGCCGCATCAACGTGGAGGCCACGGCGCACCTCGCCGAGCTGGCCCGGGACGTGCCGTTTATGTTTCTCTCGAGCGGCGAGGTCTTCGATGGACAGCGCGCGTGGTACACCGAAACGGACGAGGCCCGTCCGATCAACGTCTATGGCCGGACGAAGCTCGACGCCGAACAGGCCGTTCGCCGCCATGCCCGGCATACCGTGCTGCGCATCGTCCTGACGGCCGGGACTTCTCGTCACGGCGATCGGAGTTTTGTAGAGGACATGTGCCGCACCGCGAGAGCCGGTCAAAACGTCACTCTCTATGCCGACGAGTTTCGCTGTCCTCTCCCCGCCGGCGTCATCGCGCGGGTCATCTGGGAACTGCTCGGCCGTGACCAACCCGGGCTGTATCATGTGGGGGGAACCGATCGGCTGTCTCGGTGGGACATCGGAGAAGCGCTGCGCCCCTGGTATCCCGAACTGGACGGCCGGCTGGTGAAAGGCTCTGCGCGCACACATACGGGCGGTCCTCGTCCGCTCGACGTGTCTCTGTGTTGCGACAAGATTCAAGCGTTGCTCTCCTTCCCCCTGCCGGCCTTTCGGAGCTGGCTCGCCGGCCGATGTGAGCGAGGCACCGATCTGTGGGATTACCCGAACACGTCAGGGATGTGAAGGGGTGAGGCCGGAGTGGAGCCCACGATGCCATGGTGAAAGATCCTTTGGCCCTGGTGGGCACGGCATATCTCGCCATGATCGTCGTCATGGCGGCGCTGTGGGTGGTGGATCGGCGCCTCAAGAACGCCGCGATTGCGGATGTGGGCTGGTGTGCGGGCCTGATGACCGTGGTGCTCTGGTACTGCACCCAGGCTGTCGGCGACGACGAGCGCAAATTGCTGGTCGCCCTCATGGTGACGGTGTACGCCGGACGGCTGGGAGGATACCTGTTGCTCAACCGAGTCATCGGGGCCGCCGAAGATGCCCGGTATCGTCGGCTCCGGGAGCAGTGGGGCGCATCGGCGGCGTTGTATCTGTTTGGGTATTTCCAGCTGCAGGCGGCAGCCGTCGCCGTGTTTTCGCTTCCGTTTTTGGTCGTCATTCAGAATCCCCGGCCCCCCTTTGCGCTGATCGAACTAATGGGGTTCCTGGTGTGGGTAATCGCCGTATCCGGCGAAGCCCTGGCCGACGCGCAACTCGCGCGGTTTCGCGCGAAATCCTGGAACCGGGACCGGGTCTGTCGAGACGGGTTGTGGTATGTCTCACGCCATCCGAACTATTTTTTTGAATGGCTGCACTGGTGGTCCTATGTGGTCATGACGCTTGGGGCACCGGGCTGGCCGCTCACCTGGATAGGCCCGGCCGGGATGGGATGGGCGCTGCTGAGAGTGACGGGCATTCCGCTTGCCGAAGCCCAGGCACTTGAGAGTCGAGGAGACGAGTATCGAACCTATCAGCAAACCACGAGCCGATTGATTCCCTGGTTCCCGAAGCAGCCCCGTTCAGCTCAATAGGCCAGCCACGACCTTTCCGGTGTCGCCGTCTCATCCACCGACCCCCTCCGGCATCGCACGCGAGTCCGCAGTCCGCTCGGAACCGATGCCGGCAAGCCGCGAAACGGAAAAGCGGCTATTGCGGATTGTTCAAGTGAGTCAGGCGCGCCCGGGCGGTCTCCGCTTCTTTACTGGAGGGATACGAAGCAAGGATTTTTTCATAGAGCTGTTTGGCATGCGGTAGGTTCATCTGCCGCTCTTCGAATTGGGCTGTCTGAAGGAGTTCTTGCGCCTTGTCGCCGCTGCAGGCGAGGCTCGCGAAGAGTAATAAGATGAGCAGTCCCGTCCGAAGGAGTCCAGCCGTCGTGGTCATAGGGTCGCACATCCTACTGGGTCGGTCGTACTCTGTCCATCCAGGATGAGACGGGAAAGCGCGCATCGTGCGCCTCGTGGTGCCTGGGCCCATTTCCGTGCCTTGTACGATAACCCGCGCAGCTTGTCCCAGTCGAGATGCGTATGCCCGCCTGAAGCCTCGTGGAGTTTCTGCCAGGATTCCAGCAGATTCGGGCAGGCGTGATCAATGTAGAGAGGTGGCGGAGACCTGTAAGTCCGCATAGGGGGGATGTGCTCCAACGCCGCGGCGAGCCGAGGCAGGCTGACGAACGTCGCGATGCCCGCCAGGCATAGCGTCAACTGTCCGTTATCATGGTCGTGTGACAATAGGCATGGAGATTCTGCGTCGTGTAGATCAACTTGGCCATAGCCAGGGCGACGCCGACTAACACGCCCGTGAGCAAATTTGTCGCCACGATCGTTCCCAGTGTGGCGGCATAGATAGCCACTTCCTCCCGCCCTTGCTGTGCCAGTTCTTTGATGGCCTGCACGTTGATGAGTTGATAGCCCGTAAAGACGAGCACCGTGCCGAGGCTGGCCGTGGGGATCAGCCGCAGATTCATCGGCGTACTGTTGTCCGGCAGCATCCTCTTCCAGGCCGCCGCGGGTAAGGAGGCCAAATTCGTCAGACCTGATCCCTTCGGGGCGTCGTCGATCATGATGTGGAATTGGCTGGCAATGATGAGTACGCCGATGCCGGCCAGCATGCCGTGCACAACTGCGGGTGACACGGCGCGGAACTAGTGCCCCAATTGGAGCCAGGCCCATTTCATCTGAAAGAGCCCGGCCAGCAGCACGATCACGGCCATTTTCTCCATCCCGTATTCTTGGATAATGTCGTAGATGCTGACCGTGAGGCCGGCGGCGGGACCGCTCACCTGCAGGGGAGGAACCGGCGAGCCCACCGACGATCAATCCGCCGATGATGCCTGTGATGATGCCGGTCGCCGGGGGCGCGCCTGAAGCCACGGCGATACCCATACAGAGGGGAAGCGCGACAAGAAAAACGACGACGGAGGCCAGCGCGTCGTGACGGAGGTCGGCCCATCGGCTTGCCATACGACAGTCCTCGATTCCGGTCTCAGGAGGGTCCTGTCATCACTGTAGTGTATGGATCGGGGCCCGCCAAAGGGAAAATAAGAAACAACCGGGCGATTTCCTGTGGAAGCTAGAGTGGCTCAATGCCAAATCGTGGCGAGGTGATCCCTTCTTCTCGGCAGCGCGGGCAACGGCTGGGTTTGGTCAACCGTGACCGGTCGCGAAACACAAAGCCGCAGTCCGGGCAAGTGGACGGTTCGAGAATGAAGCGGCGTGTTTCATCACGGGCCAGGCTTTTCACCACGTGTGCGAGGTGGTCCTCCACCTGGCGGTCCGGTATCCCCAGCATCTGGGCCAGTTGCCGGGCCGACAAGCGGGTCTCGCTCAGCAGGGCGATCAGGCGTTGACGTGGTGTGCGATCCGCGAGCGACACGGGAGGACTATCGTACGAAACTTCAACCCTCTATGCAAAACCTATTTGGCTGTGCAAGGAAAAGATTGATCGGTCCGACGTGACTCTGTCAGCATCACGGGTGAACTCATGGTGGAGGGTGATCATGAAAGTGCTGACCGTGCATCCGGGCCCGCTCATGTACACAAAAATTTATCTGCGGCTGGAACCGCTCGGCCTCGAACTGGTGGCGGCGGCGGTGCGTCGCGCCGGCCATGCCGTGCGCCTGCTCGACCTCCAAGTCGAAACCGTGCGCGACTATATGCGCCTGGTGGACGAATGGGAGCCGGATGCCGTGCTCTTCTCTTGCAACTATTTGGCAAACGTGCCGGAAATCGTCGATCTAGCCAAGCTGACCAAGCGGACGCGGCCCGACCTCTTCATTCTTGTCGGCGGCCATAGTGCGTCGTTCGTGGCCACCGAGTTTTTGGATCACGGTCAGGGGGCCATTGATTGCGTGCTCAAGGGAGAAGGGGAGGCCAACATCGCGGCGGTGCTGGAGGCGGCTGAGCATGATCGACGGGCGCTTCATCGCGTGCCCGGCGCCGTCACTGCGGCCGGGGAGGGACCGCCGGCCCATATGATCGAGAGTCTGGATCATCTCCATCCGGCGCGGGATCTGGTCCGTCACCGCCGACAGTACTTCATCGGTGTCTTGGATCCCTGCGCCTCGATCGAATTCGCCCGCGGTTGTCCCTGGGATTGTTCGTTTTGCAGCGCCTGGACGTTTTACGGACGAAGCTATCGGGTGGTCAGCCCGGAGAAGGCCGTGGACGATTTGGCCCGGACCGCCGAACCGGGCATTTTTATCGTGGATGACGTGGCGTTTATTCAAGCGCAGCATGGATTGGCCATCGGGGAGGCGATCGCCAGAAAAGGCCTCACGAAGGAGTATTATCTCGAAACCCGTGGCGATGTACTGTTGCGGAACAAAGAGGTCTTTCAGTTTTGGAAAACCCTGGGCTTGAAATACATGTTCCTCGGCGTGGAAGCGATCGACGAGGCGGGGCTCAGAATGCATCGCAAGCGGATTTCGCTGGGGCGAAACTTCGAAGCGCTGGAGTATGCGCGGTCCTTGGGAATTACCGTGGCCATCAATCTCATTGCCGATCCGTCGTGGGATCGGCAGCGCTTCGAGGTCGTGCGGCAATGGTGTTTGGAAATTCCTGAAATCGTGAACATCAGCATCAATACCCCTTACCCGGGGACGGAGACCTGGCATACGGAGGTACGGCGTATCCAGACCCGTGATTACCGGCTCTATGATATCCAGCATGCCGTGTTGCCGACGACCCTGCCGCTGCACGAGTTTTATGCCGAATTGGTCAAGACCCAGCAGGTTCTCAATCACAAACATCTCGGGTGGCGGGCGCTCAAGAGCACGGTCAAACTGGCGGCCGGACATCTCTTGCGGGGGCAGACGAACTTCGTGAAAATGTTGTGGAAGTTTAACAGTGTCTATAATCCGGATCTGCAGTTGGCGGACCACCGCCGTCCGGTCGTCTATCACATGACGCCGCCGCCTGCCGCACGCGAGAAGATCGACAGCCGGCAGCTCTACATTCTGCCGGCCAAGGGGCGGCGGGGCCGCGCCATTGATGATGAGACGGAACGATTTGTGGATATCTCGCGGACCGGGACGACCGGCTGAAGATCTCGCCCGCGCTCGTGCGGCATCGCGTTCCGAGAGCCGGGCCGACGCCATGGCGTCGGCCCGCGGACTTTCCCAGCAGGACCCCGTCCCCTGTTATACTGAGGCAGTCAACCACCGCAGAGAGCGACAGCCAGTTCACACTCATGGGTGCTCCACACTGGGATGAATTCGCCGACCTGGCGCTGGCGCGCGTGAAGGCTTCCGGTGCCGAATACGGGGACATCCGCATTCAGCGCAGCGACAGCCAATTGATCGGCGGCGACGATCGCCGAATTGCCGCCATTCGGGACATGGAGGACACCGGCTTCGGTGTGCGCGTGTTGTACCATGGCGGCTGGGGCTTTGCCGCGAGCTCCATCTTGTCGCTGGAAGAAGTCCCACGGGTGGCGGATCTTGCCGTCGACATTGCCAGAGGCTCTGCATCGGTGGCCATCGACCGTGTCCGGCTGGCCGAAGAGCCGGTCCATTGCGATCGGATCGTCACCTCGTCGCGCGTGGATCCGTTCAGCGTCCCGCTCGAGAAGAAAGCGGACCTCCTGCTCCGTCTCATGGAATCGTTGCATGGCCAGGCCGGAATCGCGCGGAGTCACGCGGAACTCTGGGCCAGGCGGGACCGCAAATTGTTCGTCTCCACCGAAGGGACGCACGTGGAGTTCGATTTGTTGGCGGGCCATGGCGCCTGCACCGCCACGGCGCTTTTCGAGGGACGGTTTGCGTCACGCAGCTTCCATCTGCCGCATTTGCGGAGAGGATACGAGCTGATCGAAGAAGTGGACTGGGCGCGGGAGGCCGGACGCATCGCGGCCCAGGCCGTCGAGAAAGTCCGCGCCCCGGTCGTCGATCCGGGAATTTATGACCTGGTCCTTGACCCGGAACACCTGTCGCTGACGATGCACGAGTCCTGCGGCCACCCCAGCGAACTCGACCGTGCGCTGGGTTATGAGGCCAATTATGCCGGCACCAGTTTTCTCACGCCCGAGAAACTGGGAACGTTCCGATATGGTTCGCCGCACGTCACGTTCGTGGCCGACAACACAGAGGCCGAGACGCTCGCCGCCACCGGCTATGACGACGACGGCGTGGTGTGCCAACGCTGGGATGTGGTGCGCGACGGCATCTTTGTGGGGTACTGCACCAACCGTGAGGTCGCGCCCAAGATCGGCGAGGCGCGCTCGCGGGGGTCCAATCGCGCGGACGGCTGGGGCAGCGTGCCGATCGTGCGCATCGCCAACATTGGTTTGGAGCCGGGCTCGGCCACGCTGGAGGAGCTGATGGCCGACGTCAAACGGGGACTCTACATAGAAGGCCATGGGTCGTACAGCATCGATCAACGGCGCTACAACTTCCAGTTCGGCGGGGACGCGTTCTGGCTCATCGAGAACGGCAAGCGCACGCACATGGTGCGCGACGCGATTTATCACGGGATCACGCCCGAGTTTTGGAAGAGTTGCGACGGGGTCGCCGATCGGACACATCGGCGGTGTTACGGGTTCATCACCTGCGGCAAAGGACAGCCCGGCCAGGCCGGATGGATGTCTCATCCCGCGGCGCATGCACGCTTTCGACGGATTGAGGTGATCAAGGGCGAGGGGCGGGGATGACGGCGCCCAGCCCCAAGACCTGGCCCAAGCTCACCAGCCGGGAGGAGTTTCGGTTTCTTGCCGATCTCGTGCTCACGCGGTCGACCGGTGACGATACGCTCGTGACGGTGCACGACCAGCAGGGGGGGACGACCCGGTTTGCCAACAATCAAATCGTCCAGAATGTGAACACCCGGCGCGGAACCCTGGCGGTGACCGTGGCGTTTGGAAAGCGACGGGGCACCGCCAGCTCAACGGATTTTACCGCAGGCTCAGTCCAGGACACGCTGGCCCGCGCCGAGCGGATCGCCCGTCTGTCCCCTGAGGATCCGGAATATCTGCCGCCCCCCCCGCCATTTCACGTTCCGGCCCGTCCGACCGCCCGGCCGGAGACCGAGGCGGCGGGTCCCATCAGGCGGCTCGAGTATGCCAACGAGGCGATCGGACAGTGCCGGATGGAAAACATGACGGCGGCCGGCCTGGTGACCTCCTCGTCGGCATCGGTCGGAATTGCCGCCGGCACTAGACTATTTGCCTTTGAGGAACGCACGGACGCGCGGTTCAGTGTGACCGTGCAGGCTGGGGACGCTACCGGTTGGAGCGCCGCCGCGCACCGGTCGATTGACCATCTGCGGATTCAGGAGCGCACGCTCTCGGCCATCCATAAAGCTAAACTGAGTCGAGACAGCCGAGAACTGGCACCCGGACGGTATCCCGTCATTCTCGAGCCGGCTGCCGTCGCGGGTCTGTGGAGTCATCTGATCTGGTGCCTCGACGCCAAATCCTATGAAAAAGGCACCAGCCCGGTGGCCCATCACCTGGGCCAACGCATCGTCGATGAACGGCTGACCTTGGAGAACCTTCCCGGCCATGCCGACTTGTTCGGGGTCGGCTTCACCGACGAAGGATTGCCGAGCGATCCCGCGGTCTGGATCGAGCGCGGGGTGCTGCGCCAACTGTCCTACGACCGGTTTACGGCGGCCAAATATGGGATCGGTTCCATCCCGACCTTGGAATCTCCCTGTGTGTCACTGACCGGGACCGCCCGGACGCAGGCACAGGATTTGATCAAACTCGCCGACCGCGCCATTCTGGTCACCAATTTTTGGTACGTTCGCCCCGTCAATCCGATGGATTTGACGCTCACCGGCATGACGCGCGACGGGACGTTTCTCGTGGAACAGGGAGAGATCGTCGCGCCGCTGAAAAACTTTCGCTTTCATGATAGTCCGCTTACGGCGTTCCAACAGGTCGACGCCTGGACGGGTCCACTGGAAGCGGTGACGTCGGAAACCGGGAAAATGCTGGTGCCGGCCGTGCTGTTGCCCAGTTTTCGCTTCTCCAGCGTCACGCGGTTTTGACCAGCGTGGAGGGCGCCGTTCGTTGACAATAATCGTTGACTCTGACGTCGGTGAGGAGTAGAGACAGGTTCAGTCGTAAAACCGAAAGTCCTGGCGACGCGTGATGAGCCCTCCAGCCGCGCGCTTATGACACACGGGGCTTCTTGATGCCGTCTGATTGAGGAGGTGTGGTATGTCACGCCGGTTCAGCGATGAACCGGTCAAACTCATCCATCGCATTCCTACGCCGGAACAATTGTCGGCGGCTCGGCCGGCGAAGCGGTCCTGGATGGAAGCGGTTATGGACGCCGTTGCCGCCTGCCTGCGGCCTGTGAGCGGCGTCATTGGGTGGAGGACCCTCGGCGGACAACCTTCCCGGCCTTCTCCCGATGACCGACCGGTGCCGCCGGCCGAGTCGACACGGACTGTCGTGCCCGAGCCATCCGCCTTAACGGGACGGTCCGAGGGGATTGTCGCCGGGACAACGAGGGACGGGGAGCCATCGGCCCCCTCGGCCCCGTCCGTGCAACCCGAAGAGGTGGCCGAGCTTCGGGCCTACCTCCTCTCTCAGCAACAGGATCTCGCCCGCCTGGCCGCTCAGCTGCAGGAACTCAAGTCGTTGGTCGTCTCCCAACAGCAGGTTTTGATCCACTTGGGAAAAGAGCTGGAAGCCGGTTCTGTGAGGATCACCGGGGTCGCATCAGCCCCTGCGAAGCGGAATCGAGCCGGCCGCGACAAATCGCCCACGAAAGACAAGGCCGGCCCGCGCCAAGATCCCCCGAGCCCTTCGCTGAGTGTGTAGCGTGCTGCAAGCCCCGATGACATTCGCTATGGCTGCCTACCCGGCCCACGCGTGGTGCGTGTGACCGGAGCCCGCACGCGGAGACGAATGCCGTGGGGGGAGGGCAGATGGCGGCGCGTTGTCGCCGGGCTGCTCTGCTGCGTGTGCCTCGCCCTCATGGGCGCCGCCCACTCGGATGGGCGTGAGGCTGTCCCGCTGTTTGAGAACCTCGGCTCCTTGCACCATCCGATTACGACCGTGTCGGACGCCGCCCAACGATATTTCGATCAAGGTCTTCGGTTGACCTACGCGTTCAATCATGAAGAGGCCGTCCACTCGTTTGAAGAAGCCGCGCGGCTGGATCCGGCTGCGGCGATGGCCTATTGGGGCCTCGCGCTGGCGTTGGGCCCCAACATCAATGCGCCGATGAATAAAGAGGCCGAACGTCGAGCGCGGGAAGCCGTCCAGCGCGCACAGGCTCATGTCGCGCATGTCAGTGCGGCAGAACGCGGGTACATCGAGGCTCTGAGCAAACGATACACCGCCAAGCGCGGGTCGCGCGCGTCGCTCGACAAGGCCTACGCCAATGCCATGCGAGCGCATTGGCGACAATTTCCCGACGATCCGGATGCCGGGACGCTCTTTGCGGACGCGCTGATGAACGTGCGCCCCTGGGATTTGTGGGCCGACGATGGCCGACCCAAGGCGGGGACGGAAGAAATCATCGAGGTCTTGGAATCGGTCCTTGAGCGGCACCCCCACCATCCTGGGGCCTGTCATTTCTACATCCATGCGGTGGAAGGGTCCTCCGCACCCGAACGGGCCCTGCCTTGTGCCGAACGACTGCCCGGGCTGATGCCGGGTGCCGGGCACCTCGTGCACATGCCGGCTCACATCTACATCCGGCTCGGGCGCTATCACGAAGCGGCCGAGCGTAATGTGCATGCGATCCATGCCGATGAAACCTATCTGGCTCTCCGTACGCCTTCGGGTATCTATGCCGACGGGTATTATGCCCACAATTTGCATTTCTTGTGGGTCTCGCTGCTCATGGAAGGACGGCAGGCCGAGGCGCACAAGGCCGCCCGCCGATTAAGCGGCACCATCACCGCCAAGGCGGCGAGGAAGGAAGCCTGGAAAGCACGGCAGTTGCCTGCTCCCATTTACACGCAGATTCGGTTCGGAGAGTGGGAGGCCCTCCTCAAGGAACCGGTCCCTCCGAAGAGCTTGGCGCTGCACCACGGTATTTGGCGTCTGGGACGGGGATTGGCACTGGCGGCCACCGGGCGCTTGCCGGGCGCCGAGGGAGAGCACGCAGTCTTGGTGGGAATGTCCAAGCGGAAGGGCCGGACCAAGACCCCTGAGCAGAAAAGGGAACAGGCCTTGCTGAAGCTCGCCGAGCGGCTGTTGGCAGCGGAGGTGGCTTCCCGACGGCAGAAATACAGTGAAGCGGTCACGATTCTCAAAGAGGCCGTCAAACTGGAGGACGGTCTGGCGACGACCGAACCGCCCTTGTGGCCGCTCCCGATTCGCCACTATCTCGGCGCCACGTTGCTCATGGCTGGACATGCCGCGGAAGCGGAAGCCGTCTATCGAGACGATTTGGCCAAGAACCCGCAGAACGGGTGGGCCCTGTTCGGATTGTGGCAGAGTTTGCAGGCGCAACAGAAAGTGGGCGACGCGAAGTCGGCGGAAGCACAATTTAAGACGGCGTGGACCTATGCCGATGTCGCGCTCGCCGCGTCTCGGTTTTAACCGAGTTGCTTGCCGTTCGCCGGAGGGACGATGCGGTTCGTGGTGGGAGTCATGGGGCCGGCAAAGGCCAAGAAGAAGGATATGGATAATGCCCGATTACTCGGTGAATTCATCGCGCGCCGCGGATGGGTCGTGCTGACCGGCGGCCGCGACGTCGGGGTGATGGACGCGGCCTGTGAAGGCGCAAAGCGGGTGGGCGGAAGCCTGACCGTCGGCATCCTCCCCACGGCCAAAGATCGGATAAGCCGCCATGTCGATGTCCCGATCATCACGGAAACGGGCAGCGGCCGGAACAACATTAACGTGTTGACGAGTCACGTCGTCGTGGTTTGCGGATTGAGCGGATCCGGTACCGTGTCCGAGGTGGCGTTGGCGGTGAAAGCGGGCAAGCCCGTGATCCTGGTGGAAGCCAGTCCGGCGGAAGCCGCGTTTTTTCGGAAACTGAATAAGCGGCTGGTTACCACGGCGGACTCACCGGAAGCCGCGATTGAACTGATTATGAAACGGATGGCGACACACCGCCGGCGGTCCCGCGTATCGCACCGCGATGCGTATGCGGCCTCGTCACTGTGACGACTCCGGCGGAGATGACAATCCCGTGAACGCGCCGTGTTCGAGCAAGCGCCCATCGTTCCGAAAGGGGAGATGCCCATCCTTGAGATACAACACGCCGCTGATTCCATACGTGAGTTCCTGGCCCTGACGGAACGCCAAGACCTGCCGGACGATATCCAGCATCGACGTGCTGGTGTCGATCGAGATGACCGCCTCGCCGAGGCGGGGAACCGTAAACTCCTTGCTGCCGAGCCCTCGGGCAAATCGCTGACCATTCAAGTCCACGCGAAAGTCCACGCCGGTCACCCGCAAATCGTAGTCATTAGGGTTTCGCACCCGCACATCAAGCCGAAGGCGTTGTTCAAAGGCCGTACTGTCCAATGTCGTGAGGTCGGTGATCAGCACTTCCGGAGGCTCGCCCCTGCTTCCCCAGCCGGTGCAGCCCAGTAGCATGGTGATCAGGATCAGCCACAGACCCTGTGTGATCGTAGGCATAGGCCATGATACACAAACCTCCGCCCCGAGGCGATAACCGTAGTAGGATGTCAGAAGGATGTGATGGAACCACCTCGTCATCGGAGGCCTTCATGAGGTTGTCACTGGCTTGCGGCAGGCGGACGGCAGGTGCGCTGGTGTTGGTCATACTGGCCGCTTGGCCGGGGGCGGCGCCTGCGCAGGCGCCGCCCCCGCCGCCCGGCAAGGCCTATTTTGCCGGCGGATGTTTTTGGTGCATGGAAGAAGTGTTCGAGAAGGTGGAGGGGGTCCTCTCGGTGGTTTCAGGCTACATGGGCGGGACGGTGGCGAATCCCACGTATGACCAGGTGTCGGCCGGCCGGACCGGCCATGCGGAATCGGTGGAGGTGACCTACGATCCTACCAAGGTGAGTTACCAGACGCTGTTGGATGCCTTTTGGCGGAATATCGATCCGGTGACCCCCAATGCCCAGTTCTGCGACCATGGGGCCCAGTATCGGGCCGTCGTGTTTTACGGCTCCGAGGAAGAACGGCGGCTGGCGGACGATTCCAAAAAGTCTATCGAGCAGTCCAAGAGATTTGTTGACCCGATCGTCACACAGATTGTGCAAGCCGCCGTCTTTTATCCGGCCGAAGACTATCATCAAGATTTCTATAAAAAGAATCCGATCCGGTACAAATACTACAAGTTCAGCTGCGGGCGGGCGCAACGGTTGGAAGCGCTCTGGGGGAGACCACCCTAGAATCTCTGCAATGTCTGTCCCTCGTGTCGAAAAATGGCCATACTGACTGGATAAAGCGACAGGTCACACGAGCCTGCCCTCCGTGAATTCGACATGTTACGATTCTGAACGTTTGGCACGCGTTTTGAGCTGTGCCAAGGAGCTAGTCCTGCCTCTCTGAGCATTGGACGCCTACGATGAGTCTGCCCCCCTTAATAGGATTCGCCTCACGGTACAGTGGTTTCCTGCGCGCGGTGTCGCTGCTGACGGTAACCGGCAGCCTTGTGATCGCGAGTCCTTCTATCATTCAGTCCGATTTCCACGGTGCGCCGCGGGCAAGCCGTCCCGAGATCGAGCGGGCCATCACGGTGTACGCCACACGATATCGACTTGATCCCGCTTTCTTACGCGCCGTCATCAAGGTCGAGTCGGACTTCCGTCCGCATGTGATCTCGAACAGAGGGGCCGTCGGGCTCATGCAACTGACGCCCGGCGCGGCAGCCGGCTTACAGGTGGGAGACATTCACGATCCGATTCAGAACATTCGGGGCGGGGCCCATCAACTCCGCCGCCTGTTGACGCGGTACAACGGTGATGTGCGGCTGACGCTGGCTGCCTATAATGCCGGCACGAATCGCGTGAGGGGTCGACAGATTCCGCGGATTCGCGAAACACGACGTTATGTGACGAAGGTCCTCCATTATTATGACACGTTTCGTGCCGCCGACCGCGACCCTTTTTTGCCGGTTCAACAATCCAGAGCAGCGGACGCCTTCACAGCTTCCTCTTCATGATGAGGGCACGCAGGCGCTCACGGAGTGCGAGCCGAAGGCTGACGAATTCGAAGCCGACCTCCTGCCCATCCACCCATCTGACAAGCGCCTGATCCACTCGGAGCGGCCATCGGTGATCAGGCAGAAACAACGACAGTTTCAAGATCATGCCTGGGTGCAGACGAATGGCCGTGGCCGCTCGGCACCCGTTGGTGGAGACATCGAGCAACGTGGCCTCCCCTTCGAAGTCCTCGGGGCCGAAGAAAAAGAGGCGGCAGGAAAGGTCGATTCTCCGCCCTCGTCGGTCGGTGGTGGAACAGGAGGGTTTCTCTGAGGCCATGACGTTCTCCTTCCTGTCATAAAGTCTATGTCGGTCAGGAACTTGGCGCATTCCCTGATCGCAGTACTACAATAGAGGTAGGGATCGGACCGGTCGAGATCACACGCGCCCTGCAGCGCCGGACCGCAAAATAGTTCGGGTTGCGAATCACCAGACCTCTATCAACCGTCTTGACGCCGGACCGTCTCTTTGCCATGGTGGAGGGATATCTGTAGGGGTGAGGTATCCGTCGCGGTCGCATCCGTTTACACATGGACCAGGGATCGGGAAGTGGGTAGTCAAGCGCGCGGACAGGGACCAGGGACAGGAGAGAGCATGAGGCCACCGACAAGAACCCAAGCAAGCCATCGAACCGATCGGCTGGCCACCTCCGATATTCGGGCGATGACCCAGGCCTGTGCCAGGGTCAAGGGAATCAATATGTCGCAAGGCGTCTGTGACACCCCGGTGCCCGCCAGAGTCATCCAAGCGGCCAAAGACGCCTTGGATCGGGGGGAGAACACCTATTCACGGTTTGACGGCGTCTCCGAATTGCGCCGCGCCATCGCGGACAAATTGGCCGCATACAATCGCATCACTGCCGATCCGGAAACCGATATCACCGTGAGTGCCGGCGCCACAGGCGCTTTTCAGGCGGCCTGCATGGCGTTGTTGAACCCCGGGGATGAAGTGTTGCTGTTTGAGCCCTTCTATGCCTATCACGTGCAGGCGCTTGTGGCGGTCGATGCGGTGCCCCGCTATGTCACGATGCGCCCACCCGAGTGGAGTTTCGACGTCAAGGAGCTGGAGCGCGCAATTACGTCGAGGACGAAGGCGCTCCTCGTGAACTCGCCGGGCAACCCCTCCGGCAAGGTCTTCACGCGAGGCGAGCTCGATGAGATTGCGGCGATGGCCTGCCGCTATGATCTGATGGTCATCACCGACGAGATCTACGAATATTTCGTATTTGACGGCCGGCAACACGTGAGTGTGGCCTCGCTCCCCAACATGGCGGGGCGGACCATCACCATCGGCGGCTACTCCAAGACGTATAGCATTACAGGCTGGCGAATCGGCTATAGCGTGGCGGACTCGTATTGGGCCAAGTCGATCGGAGCCATGAGCGATGTCTTGTACGTCTGTGCACCCACGCCGCTTCAGATCGGCGTCGCCGCCGGCATCCGCGACCTTCCCGACTCTTTCTATGCCGACTTGGCCGGTGCGTATCAACACAAGCGGGATCGGTTCTGTCGGGCGCTGGGCGAGGCGGGGTTACCCCCTTGCATTCCGCAGGGCGCGTACTATGTATTGGCAGATGTCTCCCGGCTGCCGGGGAAGACCGGGCGAGACCGCGCCATGTATCTACTGGACAAGACCGGCGTCGCCGGTGTGCCGGGTGAAGCCTTCTTCGATGGGCCCGAGGGGAGCCGCTATCTGCGGTTCTGTTTTGCAAAGACGGCCGACGACCTCGAACGGGCGAGTCGGCGGATCGCACAACTCAACTAAGCGCATCGGGGACGCCTGTGAAAGGATCTCGCTCAATGAAGCGCACGGGAGCCAAAGGCATCATTCGGGTCCTCCTCGTCGATGATCATGCCATGGTCCGGCAAGGCTTACGGAGCGTTCTTGGGACGTATCCTGATTTCGAGGTGGTGGGCGAGGCGTGCAACGGAGAAGATGCCTTGCGTTGCGTGCAAGACCTTGCTCCGTCGGTCGTAGTCATGGACATTAACATGCCGAGGCTGAATGGGATCGAAGCGACCGCTCGGATCAAGAAACGCTACCCGCATATTGTGGTCGTGGGGCTGTCCGTCAACAGCTCTCCCGATCATCGCAAGGCCATGACGGCGGCCGGCGCCACCTCTTTGCTCTCGAAAGAGGCGGCCGTCGAACAGCTGTACGAGGAGATCAAAGAGTCGGTCCTTCGCAGATCCTCCGCGGTGCATTAGCGTGGGGCGGACCGCATGTCGAGTCGTCCTACGATTGATCCGGAGACTTGCCATCATGCATGACGCGTGGTACATAAAACCATGCTCCGTGCGCTCCGGGTTTTCCCTGCTTCTGGCCTCATCGTGTTCCTCCTTCTGATGACCGGGTGCGGGCACCACACATCGATGACGTCCGCTTTTACCCCAGAACCTCCGCGAACGGACCGGTCCGTCCTTGCCGGTGAATGGCAGTATGAAGACGGCGCGGTGGTTTCGCTGCGGCTCGACGAGCAGGGGAACGGCATCTACCAGTGGAAAGATGGGCGATTTGAAACGACCCACCTGGACAATCACACCTGGATTGGCAAGTGGTATCAGCAAGAAAATGACCGCGAAGGCGGCTTCATGGTGAAATTGTCCGACGATTACATGGAAGGCGAGGGCACCTGGTGGTACATCCGCATCGGTGACGATCCGGCGCCGGTGCAGCGTGGCGGGACCTTCCGTCTCACGAAGAACACATCTCTCACGAACCTCAGCGAGACGCCGGTCGCCCCATGACCGCACCGGACAACCGTTCCTGCCGCTCCGGCGTGCGGGTCATGGCGTGGTGCGGTGACGCGGGTTCACTTCCTCATACAGAGCCGAGTAATCGACCTCACCGTGTCCGTGGGCGATGGCGTCGTTCAACACGTCGCGAATGCCCGATGCCGCGTGGGCATCCAGGCCCTGGTCCTGTGCCGCGGTGACGAATAATTCCAGATCTTTGAGCAGGTGACGAGTCGAGAAGTTGGGGTGCTCATAATCACGCGCCAACAACCGCGGCAGTTTCTTTTCAAAGGTTGGAGCAAACACCGCGCTCTGTTTGAGCACGGCCATGAACGACTCCACCGATACCTCCGACCGTTGGAGGAGCGCCAGACTCAGGGAAAAGGCAGTCGTCTCGGCGGCGATCAAGTGATTGAGCGCCAGCTTGAGGGTGGCCGCGTGGCCGATGGGCCCCACCAGACGCGGCGCCGCGCTGAGCGACCGAAAGAGCGGGTGCCAGCGATCCAGCTGCGTGCGCGTCCCTCCGACCATCACCAGCAGGGTGCCGGACTTCGCTTCGCTGATGCTCCCTAGGACAGGGGCTTCGACATAATCCCCGTCGAGCGCCGCCATCTCGTCGTGACACCTTCGGCTGTCCTCCGGGCCGATGGTGCCCATTTGAATGAGCGTCCGGCCTCGCCAGGCGGAGCGGCACTCCGGAGCGAAGACGAGCGTGCGGATCGCGCCCGCGTCGGCCAAGAGGAGCAGACTACAGTCCGCCGCCCTGATGGCGTCGGCCGGAGAGTCGGCGATTCTGATGCCAAGCGATGCCAGCGGCTGGGCTTTCGACCGTGTGCGGTTATACACGGTGAGCGTGTGGCCGCTGGTCTGTAATCGTTCCGCCACGGCGCGACCGAGGACCCCGATGCCGAGCACCGCGACGTGCATGATCGCCTCCTAGCGGAAGGGCTCCGGGGACGACAGCGTACGAAGCCGATTGGCGACCGGGGGTGGGCAGTGGCGGCTGGTCGCGATCATGCCGCGATACCGGGGGTCCGGTCGATTGAAGAGAAACGGTGCTCCGCTTGCGTCGGAGGTGAGCCCCCCCGCCTCCTGGACGAGCAATACCCCGGCGGCGATATCCCATTCATGTTGTGATTCCAGGCTCACGACGGCATCGATGCGTCCACTGGCTGCCAAGGCAAGCGCCCAGGCAATCGACCGCATCGGGCGGCTCGCAGTCTGCGATTCCAGACCCTTGAAGCGGCCCATTCGCTGTTCCCATGGGTTCAGGGCGATGGTCGGCCGGCCGTCGGACGGGTGATGACCGGAGACTGGCACGTCATTGAGGTGCAGGCCGCCGCCGTCCGTGGCGACAAACAGTTCGTTGGTGGAAGGATTGAGGACTGCAGCGAGGACCGGACGTCCCTCGTCGACCAGAGCCACGGAGATGCAAAACTCCGGTTCGCGCCGGATAAATGCGCTCGTCCCATCAATGGGATCGATGACCCAGACACGCCGTTTGTCGAGCCGAAGCAGGCTGTCCGGCGACTCTTCCGACAACCACCCGTCGTCCGGGAAGGCCTCGGTGACGCGTTGGTGGAGGAGGCGGTTGACCGCCAGGTCTGCCGACGTCACCGGGGATTGATCCGCCTTGGTCTGAATGTCGAAGCCGTTAGCTGCGAGTTGTAACGCCTCGGCGCCGGCCAAGCGGATCGCCTGCTGAAGGAACTGTTGTTCTCGTTCCCATGCCATGGGTCAGAGCGTAACAAGGCGTGCGTTCGAAAACAACGATCCGCGACATCACATCCGGAGCGGACGCGTTGTCTGCCGCTAGTCTGCTTGGATCTCCACGCGATCGATAAAATAGGGTGTGTCGCCAAAGCAGGTCCCTGGCAGGTACCGGAATTCTTTGTAATGCAAAACGACGCGTTTCCCCATGATCTTGGAGAGATCGTCGGCCACCCGATCGTCCCACACGCTGAAGGCCCAGAGCACTGGGGCGACCCCGGGCACCGTGGTCATAGCCAGTTCGCCCTCATAGGTCTTGCAGACCCACCCCTTGCGGGAAAATTTTTGAATGTAGCCTGCCCGGTTGCCATCCGAATAACTCCAGTTGAAGGCGATGATCAGGTAGGCGGCGCCGAGAAACAGGGCGAGGGCCAGCAGAATGCTTGATCTCAACACCGGGTCGACCTCATGCCATCATCGGGAGGCGTTAGGGCACATCCGCGAACAACCACGGCACCTCCTGCTTGCGTCGCTGTTCGTATGCGGTAATGGCGGCGTCATGCTGAAGGGTGAGCCCGATGGAATCAAGGCCTCGATAGAGACAGTCTTTGCGGAAGGGATCGATCTCGAAATGATACGTCGTCCCGCCCGGCGTGATCACCGTTTGTTGCGCAAGATCCACCGTCAGGTGGTATCCCTGGGCCGCGGCTTCCTGGAACAACGTCGCGACGGCGTCGCCGCTGAGCACCACGGGGAGGATCCCATTCTGAAAACAATTGTTATAAAAAATATCCGCGAAGCTCGGCGCAATCAAGCAGCGAAAACCTTGGTCGAGCAACGCCCAGGGTGCATGCTCGCGAGAGGAGCCGCAACCGAAATTTTCGCGGGTCAAGAGGATGGTGGCGTCTCGGTACCGAGGCTGATTCAGGACGAATTCAGGGTCCGGTGATCCGTCCTGTCGTTTCCGCCAATCAAAGAAGAGCCCCTCTCGAAGGCCGGTCCGCTTGATCGTTTTCAAGAACTGTTTGGGAATAATTTGGTCCGTGTCGACATTCACGCGGTCGAGCGGGACCACCAATCCGGTCATTGTCGTAAAGGGCTGCATGCTCACTCCATCTCAAGACGTGGG
>CAYQDJ010000014.1:0-28096 GCA_964416255.1 uncultured Nitrospira sp.
TCATCTGGTCGATTGGACCCAGCTGCGTGATGTGGACGGCCTTATCGTGGCAGTGGCGCATCGCAATTTCATGAGTATGAGCCTTTCCGAGCTCTTGCGCCCCTTGCGGAATCGACAACACGGCGTGTTGGTGGACGTCAAGAGTGTGCTCGACCCGGGGAAGATCCCTGGTTGGGTCAAGTACTGGCGCTTATAGCTCACGCCGGTTGGCGGACGCCATTCATCGGCGTGACGAAACGGTCCGATCTGTAGGTGTTTGCCATCGGGGTTGTTTCGAGCCCAGCGATCTTGAGCCTTTCGTGAACGCAGTCTCTATGCGGCGGTCAGCAGGGTAAACTGCACTGGCATCAAACTTGCGCTTCCCTGGTCGCTCTATGGTCAGTGGGATGTCGAGAAAAAAGGATCTCTCTCCCGTGATCCCGCTCATCGTCCATGTACCTCTTCGCCGAATCGTTTCGACGCCCGCCGTGGTTGGCGCGCTCGTGTTGTCGGGCTGTGCGCTGTTTATTTCGGCCGACGCCAAGCGAGCGGATCAGCACCTGGCGGCTGGCAACTGGGAAGAAGCCAGTGTGGCCTACAAAGAAGCGCTCAAGAACGACCCCTTTGATCAGGGACTTCAAAGCAAGTATGCGTTGTCGAGAGAGCGTGCCGCTGCGATGTACGCGGAACGCGGACGGGCATTCTTGAAGGACCGGCAAATTGATTTGGCGATCGAGCAATTCAAACGAGCGCTGGCGATCGAGCCGTCGAGTGCCGAACACCAGTCCAGCCTCTCCGAGGCGACCCGTCTCAAGGAGTCCCGATCGCAGTACCGCGAGGCCGAACGATACGCCCAATTGGGCCGCATGGATGAGGCCATGGGCGGGTACACGCGAGCGGCCGAACTGGACCCCACGTTTCAGGACCCTCTGCAAAAAATCAGCCGATTGACGGAAGAGCAACAGACGCTGATCCGGAACGATCGTTTTAAGCAGCCGGTCACCCTGCGCTTTCGCCATGCCGGCATCAAAGAAGTGCTCGAAGGCGTGGCAAAAGCCAGTGGGTTCACGCTGATCTTCGACAAAGATGTGCGCAACGATCCGATTTCCATTTCGATTGAGGACACGCCTTTCGAGGATGCCCTCAACCTCATTCTCAACAGCAATAGCCTGTTTTCCCGCACGGTGTCCCCCGGCGTCTTGATCATCAGCCCCAATACCAAGCAGAAGCAGGAGCAGTATCAAGACCTCATGATCAGGACCTTTTACTTGTCCACGGCCAAGGCGAAGGACATGCTGGTAATTCTGAAGGGCATGTTGGACGCGAAGCGGCTTCACGCCAACGAGCAACTAAACGCCATCGTCATCCGCGATCAGCCTGAAAAGCTGGAATTGGCGGAAAAGATCATCTTGGCCAACGACCGTGAAGAGCCGGAAGTCTTGTTCGATTTGGAAGTGCTGGAAGTCAATCGGACGAAGAACCAGACCTATGGGTTGAATTACCCAAAACAAGCGGGCCTTGGACTGATCCCGCCCGGCTTCACGGGAGCGCTTGCGGCCGATCCGGTGCAGATGACCTACCGTCAACTCACCAGTCTCGGGCCGGATAGTTACTTGTTCAGGCTTCCCACCAGCGTGCTGCTGGATTTCTTCAAGCAGGAATCCGACGCGAAGACCCTGGCCGCGCCGAAAGTGCGGGTCATGAACAATAAGAAAGCCGAGATCAATATCGGCGACAAGCAACCGATTCTCCTCTCCACCACGAACGTGCTTCCGGGGCAGGCCACGACCGGAGCGGTCCCGACGACCTCGACCGTGACATCCATCGAATTTCGTGATACCGGCGTCAAATTGACGGTGGAGCCGTCCATCCGGCTGGGCAATGAACTCTCGCTCAAGATGAAGATCGAGGTGATTCGCATCGGCGACCAGGTCACGCTCCAGGCATCGCCCCCCATTCAGCAATTCCGGTTCGGCAACCGGTCCGCGGAAACGACATTGAATATGCGGGACGGAGAAACCATTGTGCTGGGCGGGCTGATTCAGGAGGAGGATCGGCGGACGCGGGTCACCATGCCATGGATCGGCGACCTGCCGTTGATCGGTGATTTACTCAGTTCGTTCCGGACGGAGCGCGTAACGACCGAGGTGATCCTGACCATCACGCCGAGGATCACGCAGACCACTCCTCCTCTCATTGCCCATCAAGCATTTTGGTCTGGGACGGAATTTACGTATGCGACCAGTCCGTTGTTCTCCAACTCTGCCCGCACAGTCTCGCTCCCCGGTGGGGCTGATCCCGGGACGCGTATCCGTGCGCCGGCAGGCGGCGCACGGGCGAATCATGCCGCCGCGAAGACCGGTCGATCCCTGGCAGAATTGGCCGCCCCGGGACCATCGATTGTCGTGCAGCCGGGGGAGTTGACGACTCGATCGGGGAAAGAAATCACGCTCTCGATTGTTGACGCCCGTCTCCGCGCCACGGATCAGAATATCTTTACATTTGAATATGATCCCAGCGTGCTACAGTTCAAACGCTTCAACGACCGGGCGTCCATCGTGGCCGCTACCGACCAGGAAGAACCGGAAGGAAAACTGTTTTTCCGTCTGGCTCACCCGTCTCAGCCGGCCCCGCGTTCGATCAGTCTCACGTTAGTCGGCAGGGCGCCCGGTGTCTCGCCGGTGCATGTCGAGGTGGATGGCGATGATGGCGGCGCGACGGCGACGTCGGCAACCGGCAAAGGCATCGTCAGGGTTCGATGAATGAGAACGGGGTCACGTTTCTCGAGCTGCTCGTCACGATGACGATCGTGGTCATCCTGGCCTCGGTCGCCATGCCGTTGAGCAAGGTGTCGACGCAACGAGCGAAGGAACTTGAACTGCGTCAACACTTGCGGACGATCCGTCATGCGGTCGATACCTTTAAGCTCGAGTGGAATCGTGACGGGGACGTCCTGATCGGCCCGGTGTGTTTGAAGAACAAATTGACCTGCAAGGACGTCACGAGTATCTATGGCTATCCCAAATCGCTCGAGATGCTCCTCGGCGTCACGCTGACGGGCGAGGAAGCCACGGTCAGAGGCACGACGATCCGACGGTATCTTCGCGTGATGCCGCTCGATCCGTTGACGGGGAAGGCCGATTGGATTCTCCGCTGTTACCGGGATGGGCCCAAGCCCTCAAGTTGGTGCGGCGAAGACGTGTATGATCTGATGACCAAAAGCGAGGCGGCCGCGCTCGATGGAAGCAAATATCGGGATTGGTAAACGGAATGGAGAGGCGGGGTTCACCCTCATCGAGCTTATGATTGTGGTCTCGATCATTGGTATTTTGGCGACCATCGCCGTCCCCTCCTATCAATCGTCCTTGCTGAAGGCCCGCGAAACGGTTTTACGGCAGGACTTGTTCACGTTGCGTGAGTTGCTGGATCAACATCGGGCTGATCGTGGTGAATATCCCTCTTCCTTGGATAGTCTCGTCGAGGCGGGATACTTGCGGGCCTTGCCGAAGGATCCGTTCACCAATTCGACGAGCACATGGCAGGAGATGTATGAGCCCACGGAGGGCGGGGTCTTCGACGTGTATTCCGGGTCCGATCTCCTCGGAACCGATGGAACGGCCTATAACAAATGGTAGCCGCATACGCCGATAGCGCTGACGTCATGACCGGTCGCCGGCCCGAGGGCTGGGTGACTGTCTCCAGGATGTGTCACCGCCTGGTCATGGTCGGGCTCCTCACGACGCTCGGGTGCAGTCCGCTTGAACCGATCGTGGAACCGGAGGTCTCGGACCTTCAGTTGACGGTGGACACGCTGCGAACGAGCATTCGTGAGGCGCAGAAAACGGTCGTTGATCTGCGGGCCGAATTGGAAGCCCAGCGCCAGGAGTTGGCGGATGCCCAAATTGCCCGGGCACAATTGGAGGGGCGGGTCCGTGAAGCGGAACGGCGGCTGGCCGAGGCGCGTCATGTGATTGAACTGCAGCGCGAGGAGCTTGCCAGCTCCCGATCGGAGCGCGAACGGGTCGCCCGGAGCGGGGCCAGCTTGCAGAAACAAATGAAGCAACTGCAGCAACAGTTGGCCAGACTCAACAAGCCCGCCACCGAAGGTCTGGCGGCGGGAGCGGCTCCCGCGAGTTTCCCTTCCCAGGGCTTAGCCGCCGCGCTGCCTGCGACGCCGAGTGAACCATCCCATCTGGCCGGGTCGCCTGCCATGCATGTGTCGCCTGGCGCCGCCGCCGCTCGTCAGACGCCGGCTCCGGCACTCGTCGTCGTCAAGTCGGGCGACACGCTGTTCAGTCTCGCCCGGCGGCACCGGATTTCGGTGAAACGTCTGATGGCCATCAACCAACTGCGGGACAGTCGTATCGAAGTCGGTCAAGCGCTCTGGTTGTCCGATCCGATCGCGGGCAGTGACGAGGGCATCGGACACCTACGGTAGCGACCGTTGCACTGCGAGAGTCAGCACCTATGGCCGTGTTCTCCTATAGAGTCGCCCGCTCGGACGGATCGACCCTTGATGGACAGATGGAGGGGGAGAATGAAGCATTGGTCCGTGCAAGACTGGAATCACAGGGCCTCCTAATCTTCAAACTCTACCGGCAAGGTCTGCGCGTTTCGCCGGCCCCCGCGAAATCCTGGTCCTTCGGCCGACTCCCTCTCGGCGAGTTCCTGATTTTCAACCAAGAATTGTTGGCGCTCGTCAAATCAGGATTGCCGGTGCTGCGGGTGTGGGACCTGCTGATCGAGCGTGCCGATCATGCGGGGTTTCAACAGGCGTTGAAGGATGTGCGTGAAGACATCAGAGGAGGCGCCTCCGCTTCGGACGCGCTCGCCAAACATCCCTTGTTTTTCCCCGAGCTGTACGTGGCGACCGTGAAAGCCGGTGAACAATCGGGGAACCTTCCGGAGGTGCTGCAGCGGTACGTGGCGTATCTCAAGCTGATGATCGGCTTGCGCCAAAAGGTGGCGAAGGCGCTGTCCTATCCAGCCTTTCTGGTATTGATCGGCGTCGGGGTGATTGCTTTTTTGCTGACCTACGTGATGCCGACCTTCGTGTCGGTTTACGGTGAATCGGCGAAGACACTTCCCTGGGCGACGCAGATGCTGCTCGGGTTCGTGCAACAGGCAAAAACTCAGATACTCCCGATCACGATCATATTTGCCGGTTTCTTGGCGGCGCTACGCACGTATTATGCGACGCCGGGTGGACATTTGGCGATGGATCGCCTCTTGTTGAAATCCCCGGTCTTTGGGTCCATCGCCGTCAAACATAATACAGTGCAGCTGACCCGCACGCTCGGCACGGTGTTGGCCGGGGGGACCCCCTTGGTGGATGCCTTGCAGATCGCGCGTGGGGCGGTTTCCAATCGGTGGGTCTCCCACGGGATGGTCGATGCCGTCGATGAAATCCGCGAGGGTACGACGTTGGCCGCCGCCCTCAACCGAGCCCACGTGATGCCGAAGTTGGCGATCGAAATGCTGTCCGTCGGCGAAGAGACCGGCTCTCTCGACAGCATGTTGCGGGACGTCGCCGAATTTTATGAAGCCGATCTCGACATGCGACTGACGCAGCTTACCACGTGGATCGAACCCGTGCTCCTTCTCGTGATGGGTGTCTTAGTCGGCGGAATCGTGATCGTCATGTATCTCCCGGTCTTTCAAATGGCCGGCACGGTGGGATGACGGCGGGAGCAACGATATGGTGAGGCCGCAGCATGGACCATCCAGGAAGGCCGCTCATGACTTCGCGTAGTCTGGCCAGACCGTCTTTGTCGGACGTGGTGGTGTCCCTCGGGTATGCGACCAAACAGCATGTCGAGGAGGCGCTGCGACGGTTGGGAGGCATCAGCGCCACGTTGGGAGACGCGATGGTCGAGGACGGACTGCTGACCGAGGAGCAACTGGCCCGTGCATTGGCGGCGCAGTACGGACTGTCCTACGATCCCTTGACCGATTTTCGGGTCGACCCGACCTACTACCAGACCATCTCCGTCAAGCTGATGCAACGATATCCGTTCGTGCCGATGGCCGAGCGGGCGGATGTGTTGACCATCGCCATTGCCGATCCACACAATCTGTTGGGCCTCGATGAACTGGAGTTGTTGGTCGGCAAACCGCTTGATCCGGTGGTCAGCACCAAACACGCGATCCTGGCGGCGCTCGAGCGCAGCGAAGGGTCCAGCCAGGCGCTTCGTGAATTGGAAGCGGAGTATCGCTCGGTCCTCGTGAAAGAAGACGAGCGTGGGGAGGAAATTCTCAGTGTCGATCATGCCGCGGAAGATCAAAGTCCCGCCGTCAAATTGCTGGATTCGATTCTTTTGAGCGCGCTCCAACGGCGTGCCAGCGACATTCACATCGAAGCGGCCGACCGCGCCACCACGGTGAAACTGCGGGTCGACGGCATTTTGGTTCCCGCCATGGACCCGCTCGATCTTCGCTTGCATGCGCCCTTGGTCTCACGGCTGAAGGTCATGTCGGAATTGGATATCGCTGAACGACGCGTGCCGCAAGACGGCAGTTTTCGGATGCGGCTCGATCGAAAAACCGTCGATTTTCGCGTCTCTATTCTTCCCAGCGTGTTCGGAGAATCGGTGGTCATCCGGATCCTAGATCGGGAATCCATGTCGAGCGGCGTCTCCGCGCTGCGCCTGGAGCGCTTGGGTTTCAACGCCGAGGATCTCAAACGGTTCCGGCGGGCCATCATGCGTCCCTATGGCATGGTGCTGGTCACCGGTCCCACGGGAAGCGGCAAGACCACGACGCTGTACGCCGCCATCTCCGAAATGAATACCCGCGATGATAAATTAATTACGATCGAAGACCCCGTTGAGTATCAACTGTCCGGGGTAGTGCAGATCCCGGTCAACGAAAAAAAAGGGCTCACGTTCGCCCGGGGATTGCGATCCATTCTCCGACACGACCCCGACAAAATCATGGTGGGCGAAATTCGCGATCCGGAGACGGCGCAAATCGCCATCCAGTCGGCTCTCACGGGCCATCTGGTCCTGACCACCGTCCATGCCAACAATGTCTTCGACGTCATCGGACGTTTTGCGTCGATGGGGATCGACGCCTACAACTTCCTGGCGGCCCTCACTTGTGTCTTGGCTCAACGGCTCGTCCGTATCGTGTGCCCGGCTTGCCGCATGGCCGTGAAGGTCGATCAAGCGTTGATCGAGGAGTCGGGCCTGGATTACGAAGAGTACAGGGATGTGTCGTTCTATGAGGGCAAGGGATGCTCCTCCTGTCACGGGACCGGGTATCGTGGGCGAAAATGCATCACGGAGTTTTTGGATCTGACGGATGAAATCAAGGAAATGATTTTGGCTGAACGGCCGCTTTCCGAAATCCGTTACCGCGCCGTGACGGACGGGATGATCACCCTCCGACAGTCTGCCTTGCGCAAGGTGATGGACGGGGAGACATCATTGCGCGAGATCAACCGCGTCACCTTCAGTGAGGAAGGATAATGTGGAACTGGACCGGAAGCCGTCCGCGGCGCTGTCTCAAATTTGGATCGGAGTCGGTGGCGTGGGCCGAAACGAGCCGGGACTGGCGGGGATATCGAAGAGGGCGCTGCGTCATGATGCCGCTGGCCGAGGGGGCCGTCAAGCCGTCTCCGGTGGATCTCAATGTGACGGACGTGTCGGCGTTGGAAGCTGATCTGAAGGCCCTCATCGGTCCCCCCCAGGACGTGCGCGTGTTCGGACGTCTGATCCTGCCGGACACCCCTCGTTCCGCGGTGCTGTTGCTGCCCGATGCCGCCGTCCGCGCCGTCGTGCTGCAATTGGATCACCTTCCGGTTCGCCGCGACGAGCGCGATGCCCTGATCCGGTGGCGATTGAGCCAAGAGCAACTGTTCACGTTGAGCGGGGCCAAGGTGGTCTCCCAAGTCTTTCATGATTCGGGTGACGGTGGAGGTGCCTGGCACACCGTGCTCGCCGTCGCGATTCAGGAATCCGTCCTTCATCAATACGAATCCCTGTGCGCGGCGGTGGGCCTCATTCCACGCATGGTGTCGACGACCAGTCTTCAACTGTTTGAATTATGGCGTCGCACGTCCGGAGCACGCTGGGAGCGGGAAAGTCTTCTGTGGGCCAACGTGACGGACAACGCGTTGACGACCATGGTTTTTCACAAGGGACGGCTGCTCTTCTTCCGCTGCAAATTGCTCGGCGGAACGGGGACGATCGGCCAGAGCGACGCGATGCTGGAGAAGATCGTCCAAGAGTGCGGAGCCTCCTTGGAGGCCTGCCGGCAGCGTCATCCTTACGCGGTGATCAAAGAGGCCGTGATCTGCGCCGATGGGAAACCGTCGGTCTTGCAGGCGCAGCTTGAAGCGGGTCTGGACCTGGCCATCGAGCCATTCGGATGGGGAACACCGGATGCCCGCGGGTGGTTCGCCAAGGACGGTGATCGAAGCATGGCCACATTGGCCGCGATGGCGGGAGTCGCCTAGCCATGGCGGACAAGGCTCTCATGCTGAATCTAGTCGGGAGGTGCCGACGTGTCTGGCCGGCACAGGGTCGAGACTATTTCCACATCAATCTAAGCAGCGGGCATCGGGCCCATGTCGCTCCGCTCCGATTAGTGCTCATCGGCCTCTGTCTCGTCTTGTTCTGGGGCATGGTGTGGGATGTGGAACACGCGGTGATCGGATACCGCGAGTCTTTGAAGATCGGCAAAGAGCTTGACCGTGTGCGCCAACAAGATGCGCAATTGATGGCGGACGCACGGCAAGCCGGTCTGGATGTCTCGGAACAAGGGCTGCAACAGCTGCCGACGGAAGTGGCGCTGGCAAATCAATTGCTCGAAAAACGGGTCTTTTCCTGGACCAAGTTCCTGGCAGGGTTGGAACATGCTATTCCACCGCGCCTGTCGCTGAGTAGTGTTCGCCTGGACGCGGGCGCCACCGTTCATCTCACCGGCACCGCGATGAGTTTGGAAGATGTCACTGCGTTAACCGTTGGTTTACAAGATCATCCGAGGTTCAAAGACCCCGTGCTGGCGCAGCATCGGGTTAACTCCAACGGGTTGGTTGAGTTCACGATCACGTTGCACTATCGAGGGGAAGGCGTCTAGGCCGCTCATGAACCGTCTCCGGCTGCTCCTCACGACCCCATTTGCGCCGCTCCTGCCGTGGGCCGGATTGGCCGGGGGGCTCTGTGTTCTCTGGGTCGCCGTTCATGAGGTCGGCGTGGTCAGGGTGGAGGCCGATCGCGCGAGGATGGAGCAGGAATGGATGACGGCACGGCAGCAGCTGTGGCACCACCGGGAAGCCGCCAAGGCCAAGAAAGATCTGGCGCAGGTTTGGGCGGTCCTTCCCCACGAACGGGACTTTGCTCCCTTAGCGTTGGGAATTACCGAGGAGGCCAAGCGTGACCACGTGATGCTGCCGGCGTTGTCCTATAAAACAGAACCGACGCTCGTGTCCCACACCAGCAAGGGACTGCTCCAAGGGGTCGTGAGCGGTCGCTATGAAGATCTGCGCCGGTTTATCTACGACGTGGAAACGGCTGAAGAATTGGTCTTTATCGAGGATTTGGAATTGAGCCGTTCGGCGGGCCAGCAGGATCAACAGCTGACCTTTAACATCAAAATCGCGACCTACCTTCGAACAGAGGCGAGTCCATCCCCCGGGAACGAGACGCCCCGCTAAGCTTACTATGGATCGGAAGAAACAGATTTTGCTGGGCCTGGGGTTGGTCATCATTTGGGTTGCCGTGGGTCTCTGGCAATGGACGTCCGTCAAGGACCCTGTTCGGGTGCCGTTGACCAACGTGTCAGGCATCGCCGCTTCGGAGGGGTCTTCCCGGGAAAAGACGAGTCCCTTGCGCGTGAATCTGGGATTATTGGCCGCGGCGCAGACACAACATGAAACGCTATTTACCACGCCACGAAATATTTTTGCCGTGCCACGTTCCGACGGGACGCTTCAGATGGGTCATGAAGACACTCCTGGCGAACTCCGAGCGGCGTCGGAGGCAGGGGAAGCCGGGCAGCCGCTTGAGATCCCGGCAGGACCCTACCGGTACCTGGGGTTTCTGCGCTTGGGTGAACACAAGAAGACCAAGGATATTGCCGTCCTGAGTCGGAACGATGAAGTGTTGACCGTCAAAGTCGGGGACCATGTCGAGGAGCATCTCGTGCTCAAAGCCATCACGCCGGAGACTGCGACCATCTGGAATTCTGCCGCCCGCATCGAGCAGACCTTGCCCTTGACGGAAGAGGTTCAGGACCAGCCGTGACGACGAAGCGCAGATCGGCGAGAGAGCGCGCATCGGAAGGAGGCTTCTCCTATGTGATGCTCATGCTGGCGATCGTCCTGATGGGCCTGGGGATGTCGGCCGCGGCGTTTCAATGGAAGATGATGGTGCAGCGTGAATTGGAAGCGGATTTGCTGGCCAAGGGCATTGAGATCCAGAATGCCATCGGGTTCTACTCCCATGCCAAGAAGATGGGGAGGGTGATGCCCGGTGAAATGTATCCGCACACCTTGGCGGATCTCACCAGACCGCCTCGACCATTTTTGCGGAAGGTCTACCTGGACCCGGTCGGCCACGGCGAGTGGGACGTGATTCGGGCGCCAACCGGGGGGATCATGGGGGTGCGGAGCAAGAGCAAAGGGAAGCCGATCAAGCAGCGCGATTTTCCCCTGGAGGTGCGCCATTTTGAAAAACGGCCGACCTACGCCGATTGGATCTTTCAGTACCCCAACCCTTCCCTGGGCGGCAGCCAGTTCCCAATGGGTTCACAGTTCGGCGCACCACCACCGGCGATGCAGGCGATCCCCTTTTCGGCGAGCGGCGACGGAGGGTTCCCAACCAGCGGTGCGCCTTCTCTGCCCATTGAGGCGCCAAGCCCCTCGCCAGCCGGGCCGAGTTAGATTTCCACATATGGTTTAACGGGGAGCTATGGTAGGCTCCGATTCACTCACTGACCCAGACCTGAGAAAGGACCTCATCCTATGCGTATCTTAATCACGGGCGGAGCCGGATTCCTTGGAAGCCATATTGCGGAATCGCTGGTGGCCCAAGGTCACCGTGTCATCTGTATGGACAATCTCAGTACGGGGAAGGTCGAGAACATCGCGCATCTGCTGAGCCATGAATCGTTCTCATTCGTGAAATACAACGTGTGCGACTACGTGCATGTGGAGGGACCGCTCGATGCGGTGATGCACTTTGCGTCCCCGGCGAGCCCGCAAGACTATCTCGATATGCCGATTGCCACCTTGAAGGTCGGCGGTCTTGGCACGCATAAGGTCTTGGGCCTCGCAAAGGCCAAAGGTGCTCGGTTCCTCCTCGCCAGCACCTCGGAAGTGTACGGCGACCCTCTCGTCAATCCCCAGCCTGAATCCTACTGGGGCAATGTGAGTCCGATCAGTCCTCGCGGCGTGTACGATGAGGCGAAGCGTTTTGCCGAGGCGATGACGATGGCCTATCACCGCTATCACGGCGTCGATACCCGGATCGTCCGCATCTTTAATACCTTCGGTCCTCGTATGCGTCCGAACGACGGCCGGGTCGTGTCCAATTTCATCGTGCAAGCGCTGCAAGGCAAGCCGTTGAGCGTGTTCGGCGACGGATCACAGACGCGCAGCTTCTGTTACGTGGATGATCTCGTTCGCGGCATCATCGCGCTATTGATGATTTCGTCCGACCGAACCGTGGAACAACGGACCGATCGCAAATCGTTTTTGACCAAGCAGCTCGTGCAACAGGAAAGCATGCACGACCCAGTGAATATCGGGAACCCTCGAGAGTTGACCGTGCTGGATATCGCCCATATGGTGGTCAAACTGACGGGGTCCTCCAGTGAGATCAGTTTCCATCCCCTTCCTGCCGATGATCCCAAGGTCAGGCGGCCGGACATCACGCGGGCGCGGACCTTGTTGAATTGGGAGCCGAAAGTGGAACTCGAAGCGGCGTTGGTGAAGACCATCGAGTATTTCCGCAGCGCCTTGGCGGCCACGGCCTAATCAGGCCGCGGGCCGTCCTGCCGATTTCTCGTCCCTTGACCGTTCTCCGACCGGCACTGTATCCTCACCTTCCCTCCGGAGGACGCGTGGAGTACTGTGTATGACTATGGATACTCAAGATCAGCCGATCCAAATTCAACCCGAACCGGAGCCGGAACCGGAGCCGCAGTCCATTCCGGAGTATGTGGCGCAGTTGGTGACGCGGGCCAAAGCAGCGTCCGGGAAGCTTGCCAGCCTCTCGACCACGGTCAGGAACCAGGCGCTGGCCGCCATGGCGGATGGGTTGGAGGCCAACATCGAGCCATTATTGGAGGCGAACGAGAAAGATTTGGAGGCCTTCGGGTCTGTACCCGAGAAACAGGCGCTGGCGGACCGCTTGCGCCTCAACGAGCAACGAATTGCCGACATGGCCGCCGGGATCCGCGAGGTCGCACAATTGCCCGATCCCCTCGGGGGCATGCCGGCGATGTGGACCAGGCCGAACGGGATGCAGGTGGGGCGTGTGCGTGTGCCGATTGGAGTGATCGGCATCATCTATGAGTCTCGTCCCAACGTCACGGCGGATTCGGCGGCGCTGTGTGTGAAATCGGGCAATGCCTGTGTGTTGCGCGGCGGCAGTGAAGCGCTGCACAGCAATACGGCCCTTGCCACGATTTTGGCGGAGGCGGCGGAGAAGGCCGGCGTGCCGACCGGCGCGATTACCTTTGTCGCCAGGCCGGATCGGGAATTGGTCCCGGTGCTGCTCAAGCAGGATCGATTCATCGATTTAATCATCCCCCGTGGCGGCGCATCCCTGATGAAGACCATCGCGGAACACTCCACCATACCGGTTGTGAAGCATGATGCGGGAGTGTGTCATATTTATGTGGACGCCTCCGCCGATCCCGCCATGGCCGAAGCCATCTGCGTGAATGCCAAGGCCCAGCGTCCCACCACCTGTAATGCCATGGAAACCCTGCTCGTCCACCAATCGATTGTGAGGACACTCTTGCCCAAGTTGGCGGCCGTCCTCCTGGCGGCGAAGGTGGAAATTCGCGGCTGCCCCAAAACCTGCCAATTGGTGCCGGAAGCGAAACCCGCCGCCGATGAGGACTACGGCAAAGAGTTTCTGGATCTCATCCTGGCCGTGAAGGTCGTCAAGAATCTGGATGAGGCGCTGGAGCATATCGCGCACTACGGCTCTCGGCATACGGAAGCCATCATCACCTCGGACTATGGCCGCTCGATGCGATTCCTCAAGGAAGTGGATGCGAGCGCGGTGCTGGTGAACGCCTCCACCCGCTTAAACGACGGCTATCAGTTCGGACTCGGTGCCGAGATCGGGATCAGCACCTCGCGCATCCACGCACGAGGCCCGATGGGTCTTGACGAGTTGACCTGCAGTAAGTTTATCGTGCTGGGGAGCGGCCAAATCCGCGAGTAGATGCCCTCCGATCCGATCGCGTTCGCCCTTGAGACTCCGGGTCATCTGTGGTTTCCCTCTACGCAAACCCTCGCCCGGCAGTTCGCCGATGCCGGAGGGCAGGTAGAGCGCCTCTCCACCGGTCACCTGGTATTTTATCGGCCCGATGGACGACGCTTTCTTGCCACCGACCCGTCGGGCAATCCTTTGCATGAGTGTGAATGGGCGGTCGCCAATGATGGCGCGACGCGGTTGACCCGCGCGCGCCTGCGTCTTGATTGGGGACAATGGGTCGGGCTCAAGCCCGGCGGGCTGGTGCACCAAACCGTCTTGAACTTGGCGACCAAGCCGGGCTGGGAGCGCATCACGTCCGACGATCTTCGCGCCATGGCCGCGCAGGCATTGCGGGTGCCGATCGAGGAGGTCCGATGGTTCTACCGTGATGAGGACCTCAGCATCGACGCTAAAGGCGGCGCGACGATCCGGCATCGAAAGGATGCCTTCTATGTCCTGGAGGACGGAGGCTTCGATCGGACTCGTTTCATGTCCTGCATGGGAGCCATGCATTGGGAGCGGATCGATTTTTTACCGGTGGTCGAATTGTTCAAATCCCTCTTGCCGGGCACCGGGTCTGCGGCGTTCGAGCTGATTCGGGGGTTGTACGACGATCAACACAAGGGGCGCCCGTCGCCGACTCCGCTGCGCTATCGGGGGATTCCGACCTATCCGTCCGAAGCGGCGTTTCGCTTGTTCAGCAGCTTCTTTACCCCCCAGGCGTCTCGCGGTGGACATCCCTTGACGATGTTCATGGACGCGGCGCGGGCGCATGAAGTCGTCTGGCTCCCGGCCGCTCAGCCGCCGGTTCGTTATTTTGATCATGCTCAACGTCTCTGTCTCACAGTGCATCAGGGGGTCGTGCAGAAGGCCACGCTGGCCGATGATGGCACCGGGTTGTCATACGTCAATCCGACCGGTCGTCGGATAGTCCCGCTCGATCGCAGTCTGGGGATCAGCGGAGACTCCTTGGTGTTGAACGATCGAGGAGAGGAGAGACGAGTCAATCTCCCAGTAAAAGGTCTGTCCATGTCCCCGATACCCGATGCGCCTCCGGTCAGCCCCGTCGACTGGCGGCGCGTGTTTGCCGATGGGCTCCCGGCCGTTTCTCCGGCCGATGCCTTCGGCGCGGTGCTCTGTTATCCGGAGGACGACCGGGAGATCGATGAATTGGCCGCGCAACCCTTCGTTGCCGATTATCTGCAAGATCTTGGTGAGCAGGATCGCGAAATCGGCCGCGTCCTGTCCCGGGCCGAGCGCATCTTGATCGAGAATGGGGATGCGGTCATCTCGACCTGTGTACTCTTCGACCGGCCGCGTGCCCACACCGCCGTGATTCGGCATCCGGCTTATGCCCAGCGTCAGGCTCAGCAGTTGTGGGCCCAATGCGCCGAAGTTCAACGATGGGACTGGCTCGATCGCATTCGGTTTGTGCCTGACGATGTTCAGGAATCCTCCTCACCGCCACCGTCGTTTGACCTGGTGTACCACTGGGTGCCGTACGGGGTTTTTGCGGCGCCTTCGGAGTTGATGCGGCTTATCGGGCGGCTGCGTCAACGGCTGATCGCGGGCGGCGATGCGTTTCTGGTGGGACCGGCGACTCTCCGGGACGCGCTGACCACGCAGCGATTGTCCCTCTATTGGGAGGAGGCGGTCGAGAATTTACCGACCGTTCGCATGCACCGGACGATTCTGCCTCGGGCGAAGGTCAAAGCCGGGCTCACCCTGTTTCATGTGAAAGGTGCATGATGTGGTTGCACCGAGGATTGGATTTCGGTACGGTCCCGCTATGAGCGATCTTGACAGGGACCGAGTCGAGGAAGAGAAGGAGCAGGACCAGATCGTCGTGTATTGGGAACGCGAATATTCCACGGCGTTCCCGCCCGAGCGGTTAAAGCTGGATTTCCATCCGCACCGGCCCTTGCTCTCCGGCATGGCGCTGGATGAACAGCGGAATGTGGCGGTCAGTGGGTACAAAGTGATCCCGGACGATTGCGGCCCGGTACGCATGGTCGGGCAGTACGGGTGGCTGATCCGTTCGCCGGCCGATTGTCGGATCCGACGAACGGCGGACGGCGTGAAATGGCAGGCGCCGCCGATTCTTCCGGAGGAACGATTGCTGGGATACAAATCCTTCTCGGGGACCTATGTGGATCTCATTCTCAATAGCGGATTTCCCAAGCTCTGTTGCGGGATTCGGTTCTATTATCCCAAGCACGTCGGGCTGATGATGAAAGACATCCCCAATCGCTTCTACCACTACCCGGAACGCACCTTTCATGTGTGGGAAGGCATCAAGACTCAGGAGTATAAGCGGACTCCGAACATTTACGAATGGTTGCACGAGTACGATGCCTTTACCGCCAACTTTCTGCTCCAACTTGAAAAACCCACGACGATCAAGCGTGGGGATCCGATCGGGTTGGTGTTGCCCGTGCTGCTCCCCAAGCAGTTTCTGTTGGAAGAATTGAAGCCTCCTCCCCGCTGATCCAGGGGAAGGATGATGCCGGCCGGCTTCCTTGACAGTGCCCCGGCGGCCCATTAAGATGTGGAAGCCTTTAACGCTCATCCTGTGAGGTGGGCAAGGAGCTTTCACATGGTGTCCGCTCCGGCTCGTGCCGGTCATCGAGATCAGACCTTCTCACCACCCGCTGGCGAGGAGGTTTTTTTATGTCCGCACCTGGACGTATTTCCCTACCATCTGCGGGAGGACCACCATGACGCGTAGCGCGAGACCGGATGAAAAACTTGTGATGGATCCGGGCGACATTGCGCGGGCACTCAGCCGCATTGCGCACGAGATCCTGGAACGCAATAAAGGTGTCACGGATGTGGCCCTGGTCGGGATCAGGACAGGAGGCGTCCATCTTGCCCACCGATTGGCCAAACGCATTCAGGATATTGAAGGCGTGGCGGTACCGATCGGCGAACTCGACATCACGCTCTACCGCGATGATCTGTCCCTGCGCAAAGAGCAGCCGATTCTCCGCCGAACCTCGGTTCCGTTCGATGTGTCGGATAAGGTGATCGTGTTGGTTGACGACGTGCTCTTTACCGGCCGGACCATCCGTGCCGCCATGGATGGATTGATCGATTTGGGGCGTCCTGCGGAGATTCAACTGGCGGTGTTGGTCGATCGCGGTCATCGCCAGCTTCCGATCAAAGCCAACTACATCGGCAAGAACCTGCCGACCTCGCGGGGGGGGAATGTCCAGGTGTTGCTGGAAGAGCCAGGGGAGGATGACCGGGTCGTCATCCTGAAAATCGAATGCTGACCGGTTCCCGCCGCTGCGACGTTCAGTCTCGCGGCGCGACACTGCAAGGTCGGCATGGACGTTCTGCTGTAAAACGGTTCGTCATCGCGGATCAATCTGGAGGAGGCCATGAGTCTCAAACGTAAAGACTTGCTGAGCCTGGCGCCCTTGTCAACCGAGGAGATTACGCTGATCCTGGATACGGCGGATTCGTTCAAAGAAGTGACCGGTCGAGAAATCAAGAAGGTCCCGGCCTTGCGCGGGCGGACCGTCGTGAACTTGTTTTTCGAGCCAAGTACGAGGACGCGGACCTCGTTCGAATTGGCCGCGAAACGACTCAGCGCCGACGTGATCAATTTCTCGCCCTCGGCCAGCAGTGTGGTGAAGGGAGAAACCTTGCTGGACACGGCCCGGAATATCGAGGCGATGCAGGCGGACATCATTGTGTTGCGGCATGCGTCGGCCGGTGCCGCTGAGACCCTGGCCCGCGGAGTGAAATCCTCGGTCATCAACGCCGGGGACGGATGGCACGAGCATCCCACACAGGCGCTGTTGGACTTGTATACCATCCGGCAACGAGGCATGGGGTTCGACGGCCTGCGCGTCGCCATCGTCGGCGATGTCTCCCACAGCCGCGTGGCCCGCTCCAATATCCATGCGCTCACCAAATTGGGCGCCGACGTGCGGGTGGTGGGCCCTCCCACGATGATGCCGTACGGGATCGACACGCTCGGCGCCAAGGTGTTCTACGACATGGACGAAGGGTTGCGCGGAGTGCATGTCATCATGATGCTTCGGCTGCAGCTTGAACGCCAAGGCAGGGCCTTGTTCCCGACCATCCGCGAGTACGCGCGGTTGTATGGATTGACGGCGGAACGGGTGCGATTGGCGGAAGCGGGAGCGATTGTCATGCATCCGGGACCCATCAACCGGGGTGTGGAGATCGCGCCGGATGTGGCCGATAGTCTCTCCTCGGTCATTCTGGATCAAGTGGCGAACGGGGTCGCCGTGCGCATGGGCATCCTCTATTTGATGTCGGGGACCAATTGACGCCCCTCGCGGCTGAGGCACTGGACGAAACAAGGAGTGATCGTGGCGATTCTGATTAAGGGTGGAACCGTGGTGGATCCTGGCCGGTACATCGGTGCGGGCGACTTGTTGATCGATCAAGGCAAAATTACGGCCGTGGGGGCCACTGTCTCCGCGCCGGCCGAGGCCACGACGATTGTGGCGAACGGACAGTTGGTCTTGCCGGGCCTTGTCGATCTGCACGTTCATTTTCGGGAACCGGGGTTTGAATACAAGGAAACGATTCACAGCGGGAGCGCCGCCGCCGTGGCGGGAGGATTTACCACCGTGTGCTGCATGCCCAACACGAACCCGGTCAACGACAACCAGGCCGTCACCGAGTTTATTCTCGAACGGGCGCGATTGGCAGGGTTCGCCAACGTGCTGCCGGTGGGGGCGATTACCAAAGGATCGGAAGGCAAGGAATTGGCGGAAATCGGTGATTTGCGGCGCTCCGGCTGCGTGGCCATTTCCGACGACGGCCGACCCGTGATGAATAGTCTGGTCATGCGCCGCGCCATGGAGTATGCCTTGGCCTTCGACCTGACGGTGGTGGATCATTGCGAAGACCTCCACCTGGCCGAGGGAGGGTGCATGAACGAGGGGCTGATTTCGACCGAATTGGGGTTGCCCGGCATTCCAGCCGCGGCCGAAGATGTCATGGTCGCGCGCAATCTGTCCCTGTCCGAATTGACCGGCGCCCGGCTGCACCTGGCCCATATCAGTACGGCCGGATCCGTCCGCATGGTGCGCGAGGCCAAAGCCCGCGGGATCCACGTGACGGCGGAAGCCTGTCCGCACCACTTCACGCTGACCGAAGAAGTGGTGCGGGGCTACAACACCCACGCGAAGATGAATCCGCCGTTACGGACATGGGACGACGTGCTGGCCATCAAGGAGGGGCTCCGCGATGGGACGATCGACGTGATCGCCACGGACCACGCGCCGCATGCGACTCAGGAGAAACAGCAGGATTTCACCGAAGCGCCGTTCGGCATCGTGGGATTGGAAACCGCGCTTCCCTTGACCCTCGCCTTGGTGGAAGACGGCGTCCTCTCGTTGGAGCAGGCGGTTACGAAGTTGACCACTGCGCCGGCCAGGGCGTTTGGGTTGAACAAGGGGAGCTTGGCCGCGGGGGCGGACGCCGATGTCGTGCTCGTCGATCCGAACGAGCAGTGGGAAGTCGATCCGGCGAAGTTTCGTTCGAAGAGCCGCAATACGCCGTTCGTCGGCTGGAAGATGAAGGGACGGGTGAAGGCGACCATCGTGGGCGGCCGTCTAGTGTACTCGGGCGTCTAAGCGGTGATGGAAGAGGCACCCAAACCCGTCGCATGGAAAGGCGGCGTGCTCTGCGGCACGGTCGAACTCGTGGGCTTGGCTGTGTGGGTGGGCGGCCTGCTCACGATTTTGGGAACCATGATTCCGGAGGTGTTTAACCTCGGCGTGGAAGCGGGCGGCCGTCTGCTGACGAAGGTGTTTGCCAGGTTCAATCAACTCGTGCTCGTCGCGATCGGGTTGCTCGTGACGGTGGCGGGGATCCGGTGGTGGTTGTCGACGAAGCGGGCCATGCTCAACCTCTCGATCACACGGTGGGAAGCGGCGCTGCTGACCGGAATGGTGTTGATTCACGTGATCCTCGTGGTATTTTTGGTGCCGGATTCGGTGGCGCGGCAGGAAGCCGCCTTTGCTGCGCAAGGGGAAACCGCACGGAAGGTTGCACATGAAGCCTTCTTCGCCAGTCATCAATGGGTCCGCTCGCTCTATGTCGTCAATTTGGCGCTGGGGATCGGGCTGCTGTCGGTGAAAGTTCGGACCTGGATGGGGTTGACAAGGAGAACGTTGTGAACAAGGCACTAATGGCGCTTGCAGATGGAACCCTGTACGAAGGGCGCGCATTGGGGTACCGGGGGGAAACCGTCGGCGAAGTCGTCTTCAACACGGCCATGACCGGCTACCAAGAAGTCCTGACCGATCCCTCCTATAAAGGGCAGATCATCACCATGACGTCTCCTCATATCGGAAACTATGGGGTGGCGCCGGAGGACACTGAATCACGTCGTATCTGGGCCGAAGGATTCGTGGTGATGGAAGCCAGCCGCCTGGCGAGTAATTGGCGCAGCCGGCAAACCATTCATGAATATCTGACCCAGGCAAAGATCGTGGCCATAGAAGGACTGGATACGCGGGCCTTAACCAGACATCTGCGCGACCATGGCTCCCAGCAAGGCGTGATCACGCATGTGGACCTGGATCCGGCGCGCGCGGTGCGCGCCGCTCGGCTCGCACCCGGGATCATCGGAAGGGATCTGGCGGGTGAGGTCACGTGCCGGCAATCGTACGAGTGGAAAGACGGGTCCGGTGTGTGGGCACCTGCATCAAACGGGCAGTCGGGAGGGCCGACTCGGCACGAACCCTGGAAGGTGGTTGCCTATGATTTCGGGGTCAAAGAAAATATCCTCCGACGACTGGTGGATGTCGGGTGTCAGGTTACGGTGGTCCCGGCTTCGACATCGGCAGCCGCCGTGGAAGCGCTGAAGCCGGACGGCATCTTTCTCTCAAACGGCCCCGGCGATCCGGAAGCGGTGCCGTACGCCTTGGACGCCGTGCGGCACTTGATCGGCCGCCGACCGATATTCGGGATCTGTCTCGGCCATCAGATCCTGGGATTGGCTTTTGGGCTACGCACGTACAAGCTGAAATTCGGCCATCATGGAGTCAATCATCCGGTGATCGACCTGCGGACACGAAAAGTAGAGATCACGTCGCAAAACCATAACTTCGCCGTGCAGGCGTCCCAGCCGTTTCACGGGGTTCCGGAAGAACCGGTGGTGGTCGACAGCGCCTATGGCCGTGTGTCCATTACCCATGTGAGTCTCAACGATCATTCCATCGAGGGCTTGGTCTCGCTCGAGCATCCGGTGTTTTCGGTGCAGTATCATCCGGAAGCCTCGCCTGGTCCTCACGACTCAGCGTATCTGTTTAGAGAATTCGTTCAGTTGATGGAGAAACATCATGCATAGCCGATTCTTCCTTGTCGTGTTGACCGCCTTGTCCGTGTCCGGTTGTACCTTCAATTTCCCCCTGTTCCCGGGTCCAGGCCCCCTGCAAGAAACGCAGGTCGGCGGAACGGGCAAGGCCAAAATCCTGTTGATGGACATCTCCGGGGTCATCAATTCCCAGGATGAAGACGGATTCGCGCCGACGCCCAACATGATTGCGCGCCTCAAGGAACAACTAACCCGCGCCACCAAGGATGAGGCGGTGAAAGCCGTGGTGCTGCGCATCAACACACCGGGCGGCACCGTCACGGCGTCGGATATCATTCATCACGAACTGAAAATGTTCAAAGCCAACCGCAAGGTCCCGATCATCGCCTCAATCATGGATGTCGGGGCGTCCGGCGGGTACTATATTGCCTCGGCGGCGGACTCGGTTCTCGCCCATCCGTCTTCCGTGACGGGGAGCATCGGGGTCATCATGCTGACCATGAACGCGCGGGGGTTAATGGAAAAGGTGGGTGTTGAAGCCACCGCCGTGACCTCGGGACCGCGCAAGGACATGGGGTCCCCGTTCCGCACGATGACGGCCGAAGAGCGGGTGATTTTTCAAGGCCTGATCGATTCGTTTTACCAGCGCTTCTTGACCGTCGTTCAAGAAGGGCGGCCGCATCTGGAGATGGAACAGATTCGCAAACTCGCCGACGGGCGTATTTACACGGGCGATCAAGCGAAAGCCTCAGGACTCGTCGATGAAATCGGGTATTTGGATGATGCAGTCGAACTGGCCAAAAAACGAGCCGGCCTGACGGAAGCTCGGGTGGTCACCTATCGACGGCCGGGGGAATATAGCAATAATATCTATTCGAAGGTGTTGGCACCAGGCCCCCTGGCCGGATTAGGCAGTCTCGACTTGATGTCATTCGTTCGGGGAGGGGCGCCTCAGTTCATGTATTTATGGATGCCGTGATGATCGAATCGGTGGCACCCGTCCTGTGGCCATGGGAGGTGTGACCCGATTCTCGGAGAGCCCATGACTCAGTCTTCAGAGCGACATCCCTCCACCGTCTTTGACACGGCGGTGACCAGGCGGACTGTCTTGACGCAGGGAACCCGCGGTCTTGCGGGGCTGTATGCCGCCTACGGAACGGGCGCGGTTACAGGCCTCCTGAGCGTGCTGGCCGGATGTTATCGGGCTCCGGGCACGGCTCGCGATCAGCTGATTTTTTTCTCAGAAGAAAAGGAGCTGCAGTTCGGCATGCAAGCCTATCGGGAGGTGTTGCGGGATGCGCGGCTAAGTGAGAATCCTGAAATCACCGAGATGGTGCAGCGTGTGGGGCAACGGATCGCCAAGGCCGCCAACAAGCCTGAATACCAGTGGGAGTTTGCGGTCATTCAGGAAGACAGGATGATTAACGCCTTTTGCCTTCCCGGCGGCAAGGTGGCCGTCTTCACCGGCATTTTGAAGGTCACACAGGGAGAGGCCGGGTTGGCGACGGTCATGGGGCACGAAATCGCCCATGCATTGCAGCGTCACGGGGTCGAACGGATGAGTCGAAGCATCATCGATCAGATCGTGCAATTGGGCGCGATCGGGGCGGCCGCGGCGGGCGCCGGCGGGCATCAGGGCGGAGGCGCGATCGGCGGGTTCCTGGGCGCCTACGGGGTGAATGTCTCGCTGCCGTTCAATCGAAAGCAGGAATCGGAAGCGGACTATGTCGGGCTTCGCCTGATGGCCGAGGCGGGGTACGATCCTCGCGAAGCGGTTCCGTTCTGGGAACGAATGAGCGGATGCCCGAGACAAATGATCGGCAAAGTCTGTTTCCGCTCGCAACAGGCGATTCCTGAATTTTTGTCGACGCACCCGTCCGATCTCACGCGTATCAATCAAATTGAAGCGTGGTTGCCGGAAGCGCTCCAACACTACCACGGCCCCGGAGGCGGTGTTCAACCGCCGCCGGCTCCTTACCGGCCTCCCATCGGTCCGATGCCGCAGACCAGTTAAGACATAAAGGATCCTCATGCCGAAACGTCGTGACCTGCGCTCCATTCTTATGATCGGTTCCGGCCCCATCGTGATCGGGCAAGCCTGTGAGTTCGACTATTCCGGCACCCAAGCTTGCAAGGCCCTGAAAGAAGAGGGCTACAACGTCATCCTCATCAACAGCAATCCGGCGACGATTATGACCGATCCCGAAATGGCCGATCGGACGTACGTGGAGCCGATCACGGTGGAGGTGGTGGAGAAAGTCATCGAGCGCGATCGGCCGGACGCTTTGTTGCCGACGATGGGCGGTCAGACGGCGCTCAATACGACCATGGGACTGGTCAAACGCGGCGTTCTGGAGAAATATGGGGTCAAGTTGATCGGGGCGTCGGCCGAGGCCATTCAGAAGGCCGAAGATCGCGAGGCCTTTAAGCTGGCCATGCAGCGGATCGGATTACGAGTTCCCAACAGCGGCACCGCTCACACGCGGGAGGAAGCCGTCAAGATCCTGGACGGGGTGGGGTTCCCGGCCATCATTCGGCCCTCCTTCACGATGGGAGGAACTGGAGGCAACATCGCCTACAACCGCGAGGAATTCGAAACGTTGATTGATTGGGCCTTGGCGATGAGTCCAGTCAGCCAGGTCCTGATCGAGGAATCGGTCATCGGATGGAAAGAATACGAACTGGAGGTCATGCGCGATCTCAAAGACAATGTCGTGATCGTCTGCCCCATCGAGAATCTTGATCCGATGGGCGTGCATACGGGCGACAGTATCACGGTGGCCCCTGCCTTAACGCTGACCGACAAAGAATACCAGCGCATGCGCGATGCCGCGCTCCGCATCATCCGGGAAATCGGCGTCGATACCGGGGGTTCGAACATCCAGTTCGGGATCAATCCCGAGAACGGGGAAATGGTCGTCATCGAGATGAATCCCCGGGTCTCCCGCAGTTCGGCGTTGGCGTCGAAGGCCACCGGCTTTCCGATCGCCAAGATTGCCGCGAAGCTGGCCGTCGGCTACACCCTTGACGAAATTACCAACGACATCACGGGGGTGACGAAGGCCTCATTTGAGCCGACAATCGATTATGTGGTGGTCAAAATCCCACGGTTTGCCTTTCAGAAGTTCAAAGGCGCCGATCCGACGTTGACGACTCAGATGAAATCGGTCGGCGAGGTGATGGCCATCGGCCGGACGTTCAAGGAGGCGCTGCAGAAAGCGATCCGCTCGTTGGAGTTGGAGCTGCCTGGATTGGCATCGAGACGGGGATTTGACCGCGCCGTTCCTGATGACCTAGATCGGGACAAGGCCGTCGAACAGATCAAACAAATTCTGCGGACGCCTTTGCCGGAGCGCTTGTGGCATCTGGCCGACGGCATGCGGGTGGGGGTGACCAATGAGGACTTGTCGGCCATCACCAAGATCGATCCCTGGTTTCTCGAACAAATCCGCGAGATCGTGACCTATGAACAGGTGCTGGCCGGCCGGGCCGGCAAGACCGATGCGTTGGCCGACGGGCTGCTCTGGGAGGCCAAGGAACAGGGGTTTTCCGATGAGCGGATCGGATCTCTGTTGGAGGTTGACGCGGCGGCCGTTCGGAAGGCCAGGATTGGAACCGGCGGGACGCGGGCGCGCTCGGTCACCTATAAGCGGGTGGACACCTGCGCGGCCGAGTTCGAAGCCCACACGCCGTATCTGTACTCGACCTACGGCCGGGAATGTGAAGCGCGGCCGTCCGACCGGCAGAAGGTGGTTATTTTGGGCGGAGGACCCAACCGGATCGGGCAAGGAATTGAGTTTGATTACTGCTGCGTGCACGCCGCGATGGCGTTGCGCGACGAAGGCGTCGAAACGATCATGGTGAACTGTAATCCCGAAACGGTCAGCACGGATTACGATACGTCCGACCGGTTGTATTTCGAGCCGCTGACCGAAGAAGATGTCCTGAACATCATCGACCGCGAGCAGCCGAGAGGCGTGGTGTTGCAGTTCGGCGGACAGACACCGTTGAAGCTGGCCTTGCCGCTGGCCAAGGCCGGCGTCACGATCCTGGGCACCAGTCCGGATGCGATCGATCGGGCGGAAGATCGGGAGCGGTTTCGGGACCTGCTGAACACGCTGGGGTTGCGGCAGGCGGAAAGCGGCCTGGCCAGATCGCTCGAGGAAGCCGTGTCGATCGCCGATTCGATTACCTATCCGGTCATGGTCCGTCCCTCTTACGTGCTGGGCGGCCGTTCAATGCAGATTGTCTATGACGAAGAGGCGCTGGTGACGTACATGACCTCAGCGGTCAAGGCGTCCCCCAAACACCCGGTGCTGATTGATAAATACCTGGCCGACGCCATTGAAGTGGATGCCGACGCGATTTCGGACGGCACCACCGTCGTGGTCGCGGGGATTATGGAGCATATCGAAGAAGCCGGTGTGCACTCGGGTGATTCGGCCTGCTCCTTGCCGCCCTATACGCTCGATCCATCCATCATTCAAGAGATCGAGCGGCAGATGAAGGCGCTGGCTCTCGAATTGGGCGTCGTAGGGTTGATGAACGCGCAGTTTGCCGTCAAGGGCGACACGGTGTATGTGTTGGAAGTGAACCCGCGCGGCTCCCGGACGGTGCCGTTCGTGAGCAAGGCCATCGGAGTGCCGCTGGCCAAGCTGGCCATGAAGGTGATGATCGGCAAGACGCTGCCGCAACTGGGGTTGACCAAGGCTCCCAAGCCCACCCATCTCTCCGTGAAAGAGGCGGTTTTCCCCTTCAACAAGTTCCCGGGGGTGGATGTCTTGTTGGGTCCGGAAATGAAATCGACCGGGGAAGTCATGGGCATCGACGACGACTTTGGCTGGGCTTTCGCGAAGTCGCAAGCGGGGGCCGGCGCGGTGCTGCCGAAGGCGGGAACGGCGTTGATCAGCGTGAAGGAAAGCGATCGCCCGCAGGCGTACGAGTTGGGGCGAGCGCTCATGCAACTGGGGTTTCAATTGCAGGGAACCAGCGGGACGGCCGCGTATCTTCGCGAACGCGGGCTGCTCGTCGAGACCGTCAACAAAGTGAAGGAAGGTCGGCCGAACATTGTCGACCATATCAAGAATGGTCAGATCGCTCTGGTGGTGAATACGGTCCGGACGGCGGCCTCGCATGCCGACTCCTTGTCGATCCGCCGGGAAGCGCTCCATCACGGGGTTCCCTATTTTACGACGATGCGGGGAGCGCGGGCGGCGCTGATGGGAATCGAAGCGATTCTCAAGAAAGATTTATCCATCCGGTCTCTGCAAGAGTATCATCGGATTTAAGCACGTAGGAGCCGACCAGTATGCCGACACCGATCACTAAGAAGGGCTATGAGGCGTTGAAAGCGGAATTGGATCGATTGCGGAAGTCCGAGCGGCCGAAAGTGATCGAGGCGATCGCCGAGGCCAGAGCGCACGGTGATCTCAGCGAAAATGCGGAGTACGATGCCGCCAAAGAGCGACAAGGCTTTATCGAATCGCGGATCGCGGAGATCGAGACCAAGTTGGCGGACGCCCGTGTTGTGGAAATCACGGGCCGCACCACGGAGACGATCGTGTTCGGCGCGACCGTCTTGGTGATCGAACAGGAGTCGCAAGCCAAGAAGCAGTATACCCTCGTCGGCCAGGATGAGGCCGACATGAAATATAACAAGATCTCCGTGCAGTCGCCGGTCGGCCGGGCCTTGATCGGCAAGCGGGTCGGAGACTTTGTCGAGGTGACCACTCCGACCAAGATCGTGGAGTACGAAGTGGTGGAGATCAGGTTCGAGGAATTTTGACCGTGCCGCAGGCACGCCCGCTCATTACCCTCCTGACGGATTTCGGCCATCACGACTATTTTGTCGCCAGTATGAAAGGGGTGATCCTGTCGATCAACCCGGACGCGAACTGCATCGACCTCTCCCACCAGATTGCCCCCCATCAGATCGAAGAGGCCGGGTATGTGTTGCAATCCTGCTATCGGTATTTTCCGGACGGCACGGTTCATGTCGCAGTGGTCGATCCCGGTGTGGGCAGCGACCGGCGGGTGCTGGTGGTGTCCCAGGGGCCCTACTTCTTTCTGGCGCCGGACAATGGATTGCTGACCAGGGTGCTGCGCGAGATCCACGGCCACACCGAGATCCGGCAACTGGAAAATCCGGAGTACCGCCTGTCGGCCGACGGGGCCACGTTTGACGGGCGCGACCGGTTTGCTCCCGCGGCCGCCTGGCTCACGAAGGGCGCACCGCTGTCCTCGTTCGGGCGAGTGGTGGATGATCCGGTCAGATTGCCGATTGTGGATCCGTCCTTCCAAGGGCCTGCGCTGGTCGGGCGGATCGAGTATGTGGATCGATTCGGCAATCTCATTTCCAACCTCACGAGTCGGCATGTGCAGGAATTCCAAACGTCCACCGGCCAGGTGCGAATCACGCTCCGCATCGGCGGGCATGCCTTAACGGGGCTGGTTGCGAGCTACAGCGAGGGGCTCAGCGACACGCCGGCGGCGCTGGTGAACAGCAGCGGACGGGTCGAAGTGTTCGTGAACGGCAAGAGTGCGGCTCGACATCTTCGTGTCGGCGTCGGGGAGGAAATCAGGCTCTGTTAGACGGGCACCCTGGTGCGGGGCTTCTGGGATCGCCCGCCGCCTCCGTGGGCGTTTCCGCGGTGATGGCTTCCCGGAGTATCCGTACCATGGCGGACAATTCGGTGGCGGAGACCGATAGCGGCGGCACCAGAACGATCACATTGCCCAGCGGCCTGATCAGGAGCCCGCGCGCGCGAGCGGCGGCGGCAACCCGGTGACCGATCCTCGTCTCGAGCGGAAAGGCTGCCTTCGTCGCCTTGTCCTTCACCAGTTCGATCCCTGCCATCAGGCCTCGCTGGCGGATGTCGCCGACATGGGCAAGGGGCGCCAACCTCGCCAGCAATTTCTTGAACAACACGATTTTGGGGCGCAAGGACGCCAGAACCCGTTCCTGGCGGAACACGCGGAGGTTGGCCAAGGCTGCCGCACAGCCCAGCGGGTTCCCCGTATAGCTGTGTCCGTGGAAAAAGGTCTTGAATTCGTCGTACCTGCCGAGAAAGGCCCGGTAGATCTCTTGGGTGGCCAAGGTAGCCGCCAGCGGCATGTATCCCCCCGTCAAGCCTTTGCTGACGGCCATCAAATCGGGGGTGACGCTCTCATGCTGGCAGGCGAACATCCTCCCTGTCCGGCCGAAGCCGGTGGCGACTTCATCGGCGATGAGCAACACGTTGTACCGGGTGCAGAGGGCGCGAATGCGGCGGAGGTACCCCGGCGGCTGGGTAATCATGCCGGCCGCCGCTTGCACCAACGGCTCAATGATCAAGCCGGCCAGCTCGGGATGGTGTTTCTTCAAGATCGTGTC
>CAYQDJ010000014.1:28106-51411 GCA_964416255.1 uncultured Nitrospira sp.
CCGGCCGGCCCAAGCGCCTCGATCATCGCCTGAGCCGCCTGCCGGCCGCCGCCGAGGTTGTCCGTGGCGATGTGGCACACGACCTTCGCCTGCGGATCGAGGCAGGCGATGTCGCACTCCGGGTAGCGCAGGTGCATGGGACAGCGATAACAGTATGGCGCGTCGGCCTCCAGGGTTGGAAACAAGAGGGGTTTGAATCTCGAATGGAACAGCGCGATGTTCCCGACGCTGACCGCCCCGATGGTGTCGCCATGGTACGCGAGCTTCAGGTGCAGGAAGCGGTCTTTGGGGCCGGCGGCGGGACGACGCTGTTGCCAATATTGCACGGCCATTTTGAGCGCGACTTCGACGGCCGTCGACCCGTTGTCCGAATAAAACACCCGGGCGAGCCCTTTCGGCGCGAGACGAATCAACTCTCGGGCCAACTCGATCGCCGGCGCATTGGAGAGGCCGAGGAGCGTCGCATGGGCGATCTTGCCGAGCTGCCGCTTGACTCCGCGGTCGAGAGCCGGATGACGATGCCCGTGGAGGTTGACCCAGACGGAAGCGGTGCCGTCGAGATATTTTCGGCCCTGGGTGTCGTAGAGAAACACGCCGCGCCCCCGATCGATGATCAGGGGCGTTTCCTGTTCCCATTCCTGCATCTGGGTAAATGGATGCCAGAGGTATTGGTGGTCCCACGTGTGGAGCTGCCGCGGCGTCGGGTTGCGTGCCATGAGTGCGAGCGTGTCAGCGTGGAGGAGTCGTGTTGGCCAAGAACAGGGCGTGAACGGGCCGCAGATTCGCGGTGCGGCGCATTATACGAGCGGGCGGTTGCTTTGACAACCCGGGGGGCAGTTACTATAATGAACCGATTTTTTCCAAGAATGAGCTAGGATTTGCAAAGCCTTATACGCAATTTCTCTATTATCGCCCATATCGATCACGGCAAATCAACCCTCGCTGACCGGTTCCTCGAAGCTACAGGCGCTGTCACCGCCCGAGAGGCGAAAGAGCAGATCCTCGATGCCATGGACCTCGAACGTGAGCGTGGCATCACGATCAAGGCGCATGCGGTGGCGATCCGGTACCGAGCCCAGGACGGGAAGACCTACGCCTTGCATTTGATCGATACGCCAGGTCACGTCGATTTTACCTACGAGGTATCACGGAGTCTTGCCGCCTGTGAGGGGGCGCTCTTGCTGGTGGATGCCACCCAGGGAGTCCAGGCTCAAACGATTGCCAACGTCAATCTGGCGATGGCGAACAAGCTCACCATCATTCCCGTCATCAATAAGATCGACCTGGCGAGCGCGGACGTTGAGGGGACGAAGCAATCGATCATGGACGTTCTGCAACTCGACGCGAGTGAGGCCATGCCGATCAGCGCCAAGGAAGGCCAAGGGGTGCCGGAGGTGCTGGAAGCGATCATCGAGCGCGTTCCACCCCCCTCGGGCGATCCGGACGCCCCGCTCAAAGCGCTGATTTTCGATTCCTGGTTCGACAATTATCAAGGGGTCATCGTGCTCATCCGGATTGTCGACGGCGCCGCCCGGCCGGGCATGAAGATCAAAGTCATGTCAAACAACCGGGTCTTCGAAGTCATGGAGGTGGGGCAGTTCACTCCCAAGCGGAGCAAAGGCACGCAACTGCTGACGGGCGAGGTGGGCTACCTGTGCGCCAACATGAAGGAGGTGGCCGATGTGAAGATCGGCGACACCCTCACCGATGCGCTCCAGCCCACAGCCGGACCGTTCCCCGGCTATAAAGAAGTGAAACCCCTGGTCTTCTGCGGGCTGTACTCGACCGACACGGCGAAGTATGAAGATCTGCGTGACGCGCTGGTGAAACTGCGTTTGAACGATTCCTCGTTCGTCTATGAGCCCGAGACCTCTCTGGCGCTCGGGTTCGGGTTTCGTTGCGGGTTTCTGGGGCTGCTCCACATGGAGATCATCCAAGAGCGGCTGGAACGTGAATACGGGTTGACCCTCATCACGACGGCCCCCACCGTGGTGTACCGTGTGCTCACGACCAAGGGAGACGTGCTCGAAATCGACAACCCGGCCGAGCTGCCTCCTCCCGCTAGTATTACGGCTTTCGAAGAGCCGTTCATTCTCGCGACGGTCATTACGCCGGAACGCTACATGGGCGCGATTCTGAAGCTGTGCCAAGAGCGGCGCGGGATCCAGCGGGATATCCATTTCCTGGACCCGACCCGCGTGGTGATCAGTTACGAAATGCCTTTGAACGAGGTGATTCTCGACTTCTATGACAAGCTGAAATCCCGGACGCAGGGGTACGCGTCCTTGGATTACGAGCTGTTGGGGTATCGGGAGTCCGACTTGGTGAAGATCGATATCCTGCTCAACGGCGAGGCCGTGGATGCGTTGTCGTTCATCACGCACCGGGAGCGGTCCTACTTTCGCGGCCGGCAGATGGCGGAAAAGATGAAGGAACTGATCCCGCGTCAGATGTTTGAAATCGCGATCCAAGCCGCCATCGGCAATAAAGTGATCGCCCGGGAGACGATCGGCGCGATGAAAAAGAACGTGACGGCCAAGTGTTACGGCGGCGACATTACCCGGAAACGAAAGCTGCTGGAAAAGCAAAAGGAAGGCAAGAAACGAATGAAAGCCGTCGGCAGCGTCGAGGTCCCGCAGGAGGCGTTTCTTGCCTTATTGAAAGTCGGTGATGAATGAACCTGGACCCGGATCAGCCGAATCTGGATAAAGTCTCGGGGGGGTCCTCCGGAGGCGAGCAAGCGCTGGCGGGCCATCCGGCCGGGCAGGTGACACGCAAGTCGGTGGTGCGGGAGTATGCCGAAGCCATCATCGTCGCCATGCTGCTGGCCTTCGCTATTCGCGTCTTCGTCGTGCAGGCCTTTAAGATCCCGTCCGGTTCCATGATTCCCACCCTGTTGATCGGCGATCATATTCTCGTGAGCAAACTGTCCTATGGCTTGCAATGGCCGTCCGACTGCAAACTGCAATGGAACTTCCCTCCCGTCAACTGTTATGCCTCGAAGGCCGTTGTGGCGTTCGGCAAACCGCAGCGTGGCGATATCATCGTATTCCGTTTTCCGGAGGACGAGGAGAAAGACTTCATCAAGCGGATCGTGGCCGGACCGGGCGATACGGTGCAACTGCGGAACAAAGTGGTGCTCGTGAACGGCGAGGCCTTGGATGACAAGACCTTTACGCAACGGATCGATCCGGGCATCATCGACAGCACCATCAATCCCCGGGATAATTTCGGGCCCGTGACGGTGCCGGAGGCTTCCTATTTTGTCATGGGCGATAATCGCGATCAAAGTCTCGACAGCCGTTTCTGGGGTTTCGTGCGGGAGGAAAAAATCCGCGGCAAAGCCTTTCGCATTTATTGGTCCTGGAGCGGACAGGGGAACTGGACGGAGTGGGTACGATGGGAACGATTCGGCAAGGCCATTCAATAAGAAGGTCCCAGCCGGCTACACGCGGCGAGCGCGCAGGCGGATCCGGTTCGCCCCCGTCTCCCAAAGCGCTTCGGCGGTACATCCAACGGTTCCCCCAAGCCTCGGTGCTGGTCGTGGGGGATTTGATCCTCGATCATTACGTGATGGGGCGTGTCAGCCGAATTTCTCCCGAAGCGCCGGTCCCGGTGGTGCACGTGGAGTCCGAAAGCCTGCGACTGGGCGGCGCGGCCAATGTGTTCAACAACATTTTGGCGTTGGGGGCGCAAGCCGATCTCTGCGGAGTGATCGGCGCGGACGAGAGCGGGCGGCTCCTCATGAAGGAATTGGGCAATCGCCGGTCGGGACGCGGCGGGGTGGTCATCGATCAAGACCGTCCGACCACGCGGAAGAGCCGCGTCATCGCCCACCATCAACAGATTGTCCGGTACGATATCGAGGGCCGCAATGAACTCAAGGCCGCCCTTCAACGGAGAATCCTGCGTTACGTCGAGTCTCGCCTCCGGGAATTGTCGTGCGTGGTGATTTCGGATTATGCCAAAGGCGTCGTGACGGCCTCCCTGATGTCGGACATCACGCGGCTGGCCGTCTTGCGAAATATTCCCGTGGTCGTCGATCCCAAGGTCGAGCATTTCGGCTTCTATAAGGGCGTCACGGTCCTCACGCCCAACCATCTCGAGGCGACCCAGGCGGCCGGCATCCATGGGCAGGACGATCAGGCGATCGACCAGGCCGGGTCCACGATCCGCCAACGGTTAGGATGTCAGTCGGTCCTGATCACCCGTGGTGAAAAGGGCATGAGCCTGTACGAAGGAGACGGCGCTTCGTGGCATTTACCGACGCAGGCGCGGCAGGTCTACGACGTCACGGGAGCCGGCGACACCGTCATTGCGACGCTGGCGGTGGCCCTCTCCACCGGTGCCTCCATCAAAGACGGCGCCATCTTGGCGAATCACGCCGCTGGCATCGTCGTGGGGATGGTCGGGACGGCGACGGTGGCGCCCAAACAGTTGTCCGAGGCGTTGGACCATGACTGAACGGACCCGTTCGGTGGCGGTGGTGATTCCCGCGCGATACGGCTCCTCGAGATTTCCGGGGAAGCCGTTGGCCCTTCTGAACGGCAAACCGATGATCCAGCACGTGTATGAGCAGGCGGCGGCCTGCCGGGCGGTCTCGGATGTCGTCGTGGCGACCGACGATGACCGGATCAAACACGCCGTCGAACAATTCGGCGGACGCGTCTTGCTGGTGACCGGGGAATATCGGACGGGGACCGACCGCGTGGCCGCCGTCGCGCGCCGCTTCGCCGGAGAGTGGTTCGTCAATCTTCAGGGTGACGAGATTCCGCTGCATCCCGATCTGCTGTCCGATCTGATCGATCCCTTCGTACAGAGCGGCGACGAAATCGGCACGCTGAGGCGGGTCATGGATACAGCCGAGGAACTGAGCAACCCGGCCATCGTCAAAGTCGTCACGGACGCCACCGGCTACGCCTTGTACTTTTCCAGAGCGCCGATTCCCTTCGTGCGGGACGGGGCCGAGCGTCGCGTCGTGTGCGGGTTGCACTACGTCCATCTTGGCGTCTACATGTTCACAAAAGAGGCGTTGTTGCGGGTGGCCGCGCTTCCGACGGGGCGGCAGGAGGACGCGGAAAAACTGGAACAACTGCGCGCGCTGGAGGCAGGGATGCGCATTCGCGTCTGGGACACCGCCCATGCCTCGCTGCGCGTGGACACGCCGGAGGACCTGCCCGGCGCCACCGAACAATTACGGCGCGCGGAAGAGCTGAAGCGCGAATGGAGCGAGGAACGGACGGTGCCGATCCGGTGAACAGAGCATGCGTATTCGAGTCGTGCGGTCGCCGAACAGGGGGGCAACCATGAGCAAATTCATTTTTGTCACGGGCGGGGTCGTGTCCTCATTGGGAAAAGGATTGGCGTCGGCCTCGATCGGCAATTTGCTCGAAAGCCGCGGGCTCAAGATCACATTTTTGAAGCTGGATCCGTACATCAACGTCGATCCCGGCACGATGAATCCCTATCAACACGGGGAAGTCTACGTGACCGACGACGGCGCGGAAACCGATCTCGATCTGGGCCACTACGAGCGGTTCACCTCGTTGAATCTCACCAAGGAAAGCAATTACACGACGGGGCGGATCTACCATTCCGTCATCACGAAAGAACGGCGGGGGGATTATCTGGGAGGCACCGTCCAGGTGGTGCCCCATGTGACCGACGAAATCAAACAGTGCATCATGCGCATCTCCCAGGGAATGGATGTTACCATCGTCGAGATCGGCGGCACCGTCGGCGATATCGAAAGTCTGCCCTTTCTGGAAGCCATCCGGCAAATGCCCTATGACGTCGGGCGCGAGAACGTGCTCTATGTGCATTTGACGCTCGTGCCGTACATCGGTGCCGCCGGCGAGTTGAAGACCAAACCCACGCAACACTCGGTGAACAAGCTGCGCGAGATCGGCATTCAGCCCAATATTCTGCTGTGCCGCACCGACCGCTACCTTCCGCCGGAACTCAAGGGCAAGATCGCCATGTTTTGTAATGTGGAGAAGGACGCGGTCATCACCGCTAAAGACGTCGATACCATCTACGAAGTGCCGATCGTGTTCCGCAAGGAAGGCTTGGACGAACTGATCGTCCGCCAACTGCAGATGCAGACGGGCCCGCCCAATTTGCGGGAATGGGATGCGATGATCCAGAAGATCAAGCATCCCAAACATGAAGTCAGCGTGGCCTTGGTCGGGAAATATGCCGGACTCAAGGAATGCTACAAGAGTCTATCCGAAGCCTTGGTGCACGGTGGGATCGACCACGAGACCAAAGTGAACATTACGTGGATCGAGTCGGAAGAGGTCGAACGGCAGGGGACCGAGCGCATTTTGCGCGAAGCCGACGGGATTCTGATCCCCGGCGGGTTCGGCAATCGGGGGATCGAAGGCAAAATCGCCACGATCCGCTTTGCGCGAGAACGCCAGATCCCGTTCCTGGGACTCTGTTTGGGGATGCAATGCGCCACCATCGAGTTCGCACGCCATGTGGCGGGGTTGGCCGGGGCCAACAGTGCGGAATTCGACGCACACACGCCGCACCCGGTCATTCACCTCATGTCTGATCAGCACACGGTGATCGCCAAGGGCGGGACGATGCGGCTGGGTGCGTATGATTGTCGCCTCGGCGAGGGCACCTTGGCGCAGAAAATGTATGGTGTCGGTGAAGTGCGGGAGCGCCATCGCCATCGGTACGAGTTCAACAACGCCTATCGCGACCAGTTGACGGCCAGGGGGTTGGTGCTGAGCGGGCTGTCACCGGACGGCCGGTTGGTGGAGATCGTGGAGTTGAAGGACCATCCCTGGTTTCTCGCCACCCAGTTCCATCCGGAATACAGTTCTCGCCCGCATCATCCGCACCCTTTGTTGAGCGGATTTGTGGGGGCGGCGTTACGGAAAAAATTGGGGCAGTAGCAATGAAGGCTAAGGCTGCGGCTGGGGAAGGACTCGCTCTACGCTTAACCTTGACCTCAACCTAAACCTTTTCTTATGGCACACGAAGTCAAAATAGGATCATTCACGGTCGGCCAGGGGCACCGGCCGTTTCTGATTGCCGGGCCCTGTGTGATCGAGAGCGAGCAGTTGGTGCTGGAGACAGCGGGCCGGATCGACGAGATCACCAGGTCGCTGGGCGTCCCGTACGTGTTCAAATCGTCGTTCGACAAAGCCAATCGTACGTCCATCATGTCGTTCCGTGGGCCGGGTCTCGAGAAGGGGCTCGAGGTCCTTCAAAAAGTCAAACGTCAATTCGGTCTGCCCGTCCTCACGGATGTGCATACGGAGGCCCAGGCGACCGATGCGGGCCACGTGGTCGACGTCCTGCAAATTCCCGCGTTCTTGTGTCGTCAAACGGACCTGCTCGTCGCGGCGGCGAAAACCGGGAAAGTGGTCAATGTGAAGAAGGGGCAATTCCTGTCGCCGGCCGAAATGGCCCAGGCGGTGAAGAAACTTGAAGAGTGCGGGAACCGGCGCATCGTGCTCACCGAGCGAGGCTCCTCCTTCGGGTATAACAACCTGGTCGTGGATATGCGGTCGTTCCCCATTCTCCGGAGCTTCGGCTATCCGGTGGTCTTCGATGCCACCCATAGTGTCCAGCTGCCGGGCGGCGGAGGCACCAAATCAAGCGGTCAACGGGAGTTCGTCGCCCCTCTGGCCTGTGCCGCGGCGGGCGCCGGAGTCGATGGGTTTTTCATGGAAGTGCACCCGAATCCGGACGAGGCGTTGTCCGACGGTCCCAACATGGTGCCCCTGCATCAACTGAAACCATTACTCGAACGGATTCTCCGCATATGCGACGCCGCACAACCAGAAAACTGAATCCCGCCGCTCGTCCGGCGAGAGTGGTCAAGAGCCTCGGCAGTCTTGCTGATGGCCGACGTGTCCTGGAGATCGAGGCCCGGGCCGTTCTGGCGCTTCTCGATCGGTTGGACCGCCAATTCCCCAGAGCGGTGGAGGTGTTGGCCCAATGCAAAGGCAAGGTCGTCGTCTCGGGAATGGGGAAGTCCGGCTTGATCGGTCAGAAGATTGCGGCCACGCTGGCCAGCACGGGCACGTCTTCCTTTTTCCTGCATCCGGCTGAAGGGGTGCACGGTGATCTCGGCATGTTGGCGCGTCGCGATGCCTTGATCGCGATCTCCAACAGCGGTGAGACGCAGGAACTGCTCCAACTGTTGCCGTATGTGGAACGCATGGGCATTCCGGTCGTCTCCTTGACCGGCCGCGTGCATTCGACGCTGGCGAAACACAGCGATGTGACCTTGGACGTGTCCGTCGCCGAAGAAGCCTGCCCGATGGGGTTGGCGCCGACCGCCAGTACGACCGCCACCCTGGCCTTGGGGGATGCGCTCGCCGTGGCCTTGCTGCAAAAACGTGGATTCAAAGAGGACGACTTTGCCCAATTCCATCCCGGCGGAACGCTTGGCCGCCGACTGCTCGTCAAAGTGAAAGATCTCATGCACACCGGGTCGGACCTGCCGTGCGTCCAGGACTCCGTGGCCGGCACGACCGCGCTCTTGGAGATGACGGCAAAAAAGCTCGGCATGACGACGGTCCTCGACCGGGGAGGCAACCTGGCCGGGATCATCACCGACGGAGACGTGCGCCGTTTCATCCAGAGCGGAGGGGATTTTGCCAAAGCCACGGCGGGTGAGTTGGCCTCGCGGCAGCCCAAGACGATTCGGCCGGATGCCCTGGCTGCCAAAGCCGTCGAAATGATGGAACGGTATTCGATTACGACCCTCGTGGTTTCCGAAGGCGCGCGCAAGATTTGCGGCGTGATTCATCTTCACGACCTGCTCAAACACGGGATCGTCTAACAGGCTCCTGAAAAATCCCGCCGGCTTGTCCCTCGCCTCGCGGCCGCTGGTCTCACCCTCCCGCTCACGAATTCCGGTTTGCTTGTCACCCCGTTGATCGGGTACAACCGAAGTATGCATCGCGTAGTCGAATTGTGGAAAGAAATCGGGCAGGAGTCTCTGAACCTGCCCAATCTGTTGACGTTTACGCGGATTCTGTTGATTCCGGTCTTTGTCATGCTCTTCGTCACGCCCACGCCCGATCGATCGTTGGCGGCTGCCATTGTGTTTGTGGTGGCCGCCTTGACCGACGCGGTGGACGGATATCTGGCGAGAAAATCGGGGCAAGTGACGACTCTCGGCAAATTGCTTGATCCGATCGCCGACAAGTTGTTGGTCCTTTCTGCGTTGATTCTCCTGGTGAATGTCGATCGAGTGAGCGCGCTGATCGCCATCTTGATCATTGCGCGCGAAGTGGCCGTGACGGGGATCCGTGCCATTGCGGCCGGCGAAGGAATCGTTATTGCGGCCGAAACCACCGGCAAGTACAAAATGGCGTTGCAGGTGGTCGCGATCGTCCTGTTGATCCTGGAAGGCACCTGGTTGGCCGAACTCGGAAATCTGCATCTTGCGGGCATGGCGACGCTGTACCTGTCGCTGGTCTTCGGCTACGTGTCCGGCGGCCGTTATGTTTGGGCGTTTTGGAACCAGTTTGCGGCCAAGGGTTTCTAGCCGGCACGGCCGGACCGGTGTAAGCGATGTGTCACGAGAGTCTCAATTCCCGCCTGGGTCTGTTTGCCCGTCAGCGCCGTCCTGAACACTCTGGGGGGAGGCGGGGGCCTGCTTGCCTCGGAGCCCATGGAGAGTAGCCTCGTTGTCGCAGCCATGGTGGTCGGCGGGTATCTGCTGGGCGGGATCCCGTTTGGTGTGGTGGTGTCCAAGGGGATGGGACATCCTGATCCCCGTACCGTCGGCAGTCGGAACGTCGGATTCACCAACGTCCTTCGTGTCTCCGGTGTGCCGGCGGGGCTCCTGACCTTGGCGGGCGATATGGGCAAAGGCTGGGTCACAGGAATGACCGCCAGTTATTGGCTCCAAGACGAATGGGCCGTACTGCTCATCGCTCTCGCCCCCTTTCTTGGCCATCTCTTCTCGCCGTTTCTTGGGTTGACCGGCGGAAAAGGGGTTGCCACCGCTCTTGGGTCCGTGTTGGGCGTCGCGCCTGCCATCGGACTGATGTTAGTGCTCATATGGCTGGGAACCGTCGCCATCTGGCGGTATTCGTCAGGGGGAGCCCTCGCCGCCTTCGGACTGTTTCCACTCATCGCCGGCTTCCTGCGCCCTTCGGTGACCTTTGTGCTGTTCTCCGTCGCCGTCAGCGGCTTGATCGTATTGAAGCACAAAGGGAACATCGAACGGTTATGGGAAGGGACAGAAGGGAAGATCGGACAATCGCGGTCTCAGGCGTGATTCTCCCGCCTCCCTCCTCGATCTGAACCAACGATACGCCAGGGAACTCCCCAGTGTCTTCTCCTCCGCAACGGTCGCAGTTTGAGAACAGATCCTGTGTGCGAGTTCCACGAATTTGGTGTGTGGCGGTGGGACGAGGTCATGCTGGTTTCATTCTGTCTACTGGTCTTTCTCCTCCTGGTCGGGTGCGGTTCAGACCGGGCGGATACGCCCCAGCCGGCGCCATCCGGGAGAACGGCCAAGGTCATGCCGTTAGGCGATTCCATCACCGAATCGGCTGCCGGCATGCCGACCTATCGATACTTTCTGTGGCACTTGGTGCGCAATGCGGGGTATGGAATCGAGTTTGTCGGCTCGAAACACGGCGCCTTTGGCGGACCCCCGGCGAACACCGATTTTGATATGGACCATGAAGGGCACTGGGGATGGCGTGCGGATCAAGTCCTGGCCCTGCTGATTGATGGAGCCGCGGAGGCGGCGTCTCCCGACATTGTCCTGCTCCATCTCGGGCATAACGATCTCTGCCAGGGTGAAGATGTTCCCAGCACCCTTGACGACATCGCCGCAGTGATTGACGTGCTGCGAACCGTCAATCCGTCGGTGCAGATCCTGCTGGCTCAAAACATTCCCTCCACCTTCCCCTGTCATGTCCTGAAGGCGGACTTCATTGCGGAACTGCCCGGCCTCGCTCGAGCCAAGACAACCGCGGCGTCGCCCGTGGTCATCGTCGATCAACACACGGGGTTTGATCCCCAGACTATGACGTGGGACGGCGAGCATCCGAATGAAATCGGCGAATCGCAGATGGCGGATCGGTGGTTCGCCGAGTTGGTGCCGCTGCTCGAGCGTGTGGGGGCCGCCTCCCGGTGATGCGCCTTGTCGACGCATCGGTGGTTGAATTGACTCTCCCCCGACCCCTTCCTATAATGCGCCTCGCAGACGGGTCTCTTGCCTGACAGGCGTATATGCCATCCTTCACCAAAGGCGTTGTGGCCAAGACAGTCAGCCAACTGCGGGCAGGATGGACCCATGCCTTTTCGGCCCAGGCCTCTCAAGGCACGCTGTCCGTCGACGATCTTGACCTGATGAATCGGGTCGCCGATTCGGTGGTGAAACGGGGAATGGCGGCTCCGGCCGTCGTGTTTCTTGAATCCCTCGGTCCCATGAGTTTCCTCGGCAGCCAAGCACTCCATTTTTTCATCCCCATTATCGAGCTGGTGTTGAACGCCCGCGAAGTCGAGCGGGCCGCCCGCCTGCTGGAACGCCGTGATACGATCACCCGCCTGATCGCCCTCATTGAGGCGAAGTCGACTCGATGACCGCTGTGTCTCAGGTCTCCGACATGCCGCATCCTCTGAGGGTGATCGTCGCGACCGACTGCGGCAGCACGACGACCAAGGCCATTCTCATCGAAAAAATCGGCGACGATTATCGCCAAACGTACCGCGGTGAAGCCCCCACAACCGTGGAAGCGCCGTTTGAAGACGTCACACGCGGCGTCTTGAACGCCATCGCCGAGATTGAAGAGCTCTCGGGACGTACCATCCTGGACGGTGACACCATCCTCACGCCGAATCGGGCCGCTCAGGGAGACCCGGCCACCGGCGTGGATATCTATATCTCGACGAGCAGCGCCGGAGGCGGGTTGCAGATGATGGTAACCGGCGTGGTGCAGAACATGACCGGGGAAAGCGCGCAGCGAGCCGCGTTGGGGGCCGGCGCCATCGTGATCGACGTGCTCGCGTCCAATGACGGGCGACTGCCGCATGAGAAAATCGAACGAATCCGGACGATGCGGCCGGACATGATTTTGATGTCGGGCGGAACGGACGGCGGCGCGGTCACCCATGTGGTCGAAATGGCGGAGTACATCGCGGCGGCCGAACCGAAGCCTCGATTCGGTGCGACGTACAAGCTCCCGCTGATTTACGCAGGCAACAAAGAGGCCCAACCCCAAATCACCCGGGTGCTGGGCGAGAAGACGGCGCTGGAACTCACCGAGAACATCCGGCCGGTGTTGGAGCGGGAGAATCTCGGCCCCGCCCGCGACAAGATTCACGACCTGTTTCTCGAACATGTGATGCAACAAGCCCCCGGTTACAAGAAACTCATCGACATGGCGGGGGCGCCGATCATGCCGACGCCCGCGGCCGTCGGCGTCATCATGGAGACGATCGCCAAGCGGGCGGGGTTGAATCTCATCGGGGTGGACATCGGCGGGGCGACGACCGATGTGTTTTCGGTTTTCGGGGGGATTTTCAATCGCACCGTGAGCGCGAATCTGGGGATGTCGTACAGCATTTCGAATGTCTTGGCCGAAGCCGGGCTGTCCAACATCATGCGCTGGGTGCCGTTTACCATCGATGAGCAGACGCTTCGCAATCGGATCAAGAATAAAATGGTGCGGCCGACCACCATTCCGCAGACGCTCGATGAACTCCAGATCGAACACGCCATCGCGCGGGAAGCGTTGCGGCTGGCCTTGATCCACCACAAGTCTCTGGCGACAGCGCTGAAAGGCGTGCAGCAGGAACGGACGATTTCCGACGTCTTCGAACAACAGACCTCCGGAAAAACGCTCATCGACATGCTGACGCTCGACCTGATTGTCGGAAGCGGCGGGATCCTCTCCCATGCGCCGCGCCGCATTCAATCGATGCTGATGATGGTCGATGCCTATGAACCGCTCGGGTGGACGAGGCTCTCCGTGGACAGCATCTTCATGATGCCGCATCTCGGCGTCTTGTCCACCATCGACGAGAAGGCGGCGACGGATGTGTTCGTCCGCGATTGCATGGTCTATCTCGGAACCTGCGTGGCTCCGGTCGGTCTGGGGAAACCAGGCGAGCGGTGCGCCGCGTATGAGATCACCTTTCCCGACGGCAAGACGGTGAAGGACCAGCTTGCATTCGGAGATCTTCGCCTGCATCCATTGGACGTGGGTCAGAAGGCCACGCTCACGGTCATGCCGGTCAAGACGGTCAATGCAGGAGCCGGTGCAGGCGCGCCGGTCACGCGGGAGGTCGAGGGAGGAGTGGTCGGTCTCTTGTTTGATGGGCGGGGACGGCCGCTCAAGTTGCCGGAACATCAGCAGGCCAGGGTCGCCGCGCTGACGAAGTGGTTTGATGCAGTAGGCTTATATCCAAAAGAGAGTGTGTAGTTTTGAGTTGTGAGTTTTTAGTTAGGCCGGAATAACTCAAAACTCAGAACATAAAACTAATTCTTCTGAGGTTATGCCGCACAGTTACACGCCGGGATTAACGGTCACCGACCGCACCATTGTGCGTCGGCGTCGGCTCTTGCCGCTGCTCGGCTCGGTATTGGTTACGCCGGGCCAGATGGTGCGTGCCGGTCAGGCGGTGGCACGGGCCGAGCTGCCGGGGAAGGTCTATCCGTTGAACCTGGCCAATCAGCTGGGTGTGGCCCCGAACGAAATCACGGAGTACTTGGTCAAACAGGCGGGAGACCCCGTCCGGAAGGATGAGATTCTGGCGGAGAACAAACCCTTTATCAAATGGTTCAGGACCGAAATTCCTTCTCCGATTACCGGCACGCTCGAATCGCTTTCGACGGTGACGGGACAAGTGCTGCTGCGGGAGCCGCCGCGTATTTTGGAGGTGTTGGCCTACATTGACGGCGCCGTCGTCGAGACCATTCCCCGGCAAGGAGTCGTCGTGGAAACGCCGTGCAGTTTGGTGCAAGGCATTTTTGGCATCGGTGGTGAAACGCGCGGCGAACTGGTGATGGGGGTCACCCATCCGGCCGACCCGCTCACGCCGAAGCACTTGAGGCCGGACATGAAGGGCAAGATCGTGGTCGGCGGCGCATTCTTGTCCGCCGAGACCATGACGAATGCCAAAGAACTGAGTATTGCCGGCCTGGTGGTCGGAGGCATTCACGATCAAGACTTGCGTGCGCTCTTGGGTTATGATCTCGGCGTGGCCATCACCGGCACGGAACAGGTCGGCTTTACGTTGATCTTGACGGAAGGGTTCGGAACGATCCCCATGGCTCAGAAAACGTTCACACTCCTCTCCGCCCATGCGGGAGAACAAGCTTCCATTTCCGGCGCCACCCAAATCCGAGCCGGAGTCATCCGACCGGAGATTATCATTCCCAAAGCGGCGGGCGTCCCGACTTCGATGTCTGAGGCCGCGCTGGCGGAGCGGGAGGGGATCCGCCTCGGGGATTTGGTTCGTATGATTCGAGACCCGTTGTTCGGCAAGATCGGGCGGGTGTCCGGCCTTCCGCAGGATTTGAGGAAAATTCCGACTGAGAGCGACGTGCGGGTGCTCGAAGTGCGATTCGATGACGGAGGGACGGCGGTGATCCCACGAACCAACGTGGAAGTGATCGAAGGCTCATGACACGGGCGTGCCTGGGCCCTCTCACCACAATCATCGTCTTGCTCACCTCTGCGCTGTTCGCGGGTCCTGCTCCAGGTCTGGCGCAATCGTCCTTGGCGCCGCCGCAACACCTCCGCCTGTATGACACGCCCAATGACGGAGGGGCCAGCCTGACGGTCGTGTGGGCTTCGAGTCCATCCGACAAGCCGGATGTGCGGTATCAGGTGCTGTTGGGGGAGCCGGGTGTGACTGACCCGGCCATGATGAAAGTCCTCATCGAATTTCCCGCCGATACACACTATGTGAAAGATGCGAAGAACCCCTGGTGGACCAGGCGCGCGGGCAGCGATGAGCACCAGGTCGTGATCAGGAACGGAAAAGGTGTGGCCCTCAACGACGGCACGGCCTATGCCGTCGCCGTGGCGGCGGTGCGGGGCGATGAGCGGGCGGTCGGACCGGTCCTCCAGGCGACGCCGACTCCGAATTGGATCAATTGGAACGAGCTCAACAATTTGGTGCTGGCGCTGATGTTCGGCGGCATCGTCTTCTATGCCATTGGCACGGCCAAGCGGCGGGAGATTTTTCTGCGCCGTATTCCCGGGCTCGATGCGGTCGATGAAGCCATCGGCCGATCGACCGAACTCGGGAAGCCGATTTTGTATCTGACCGGCGCGCACGACATGAGTGATCCGTCGACCATTGCGGCGGCGGTGATTCTCGGTCGCGTCGCCAAGCGAACCGCCGCCTATGAAACGGAACTGATGGTGCCTCACCGCGATCCGATCACCATGGCGGTCTGCCAAGAGATTACGAAACAGGCCTATTTAGAGGCAGGTAAGCCTGATTTGTTCAAGGAAGACTCGAACTTTTTCATCACCTCCGATCAGTTTAGCTACACGGCGGCGGTCGACGGGATCATGTTGCGCAAGAAGCCGGCGGCGAATTTTTTTATGGGGAGCTACTTTGCCGAATCCCTGTTGCTGACGGAGACGGGGGCAAGCACGGGGGCGATTCAGATTGCCGGCACCGACTCGGATCACCAGCTGCCGTTCTTCGTCACGACCTGCGACTATACCTTGATTGGTGAAGAACTGTATGCCGCGAGCGCCTATCTGTCGAGGGAGCCGGTCCAGATTGGAACGTTGCGCGGCCAAGACATCGGCAAGGCCTTCATCCTGTCCGTCATCGGCCTGGGAACGGTCTTGGCTACCATCGGCGTGATCACCCACGCGGAGTGGCCGCAACTGTTTTTGGATTTGTTCAAGGATCTCAAATGATTTTTCTCCGCCGACAGGTGCCGCTCCTGATCACGATGATCACCGGATTGCTGTTTGCCGCGCAATATTACGTGCCGCACCCGGCGTCGGAGCGGATGCTGACGGCGGCGACGAAATGGCTCCAGATCATCGGCGGCTTCGCGCTGGTGCTGGGCGTCACCAGTTTGTTTCACCAGCATGCGGTCAAGATCAAGCGCCGGGAAGCGGGGTGGGGGTACAGCGGCGCCCTCTATGCGGGTATGCTGGTGACGATTGCAGCGGGTCTGTGGGCCCATGGGAAAGAGAGCCTCGACGGTGCCTTGACGGCGTTCGGCTGGATCTACACCTTTATGATGGTCCCCTTGCAAGGCACGATGTTCGCCATCTTGGCGTTTTTTATCGCCTCGGCGGCCTATCGGTCGTTCCGGGCACGGAGCCGGGAGGCCGCGGTGCTGTTGGTTGCCGCGGTGATCGTGATGATGGGGCGGGTGCCGCTCGGCGAATACTTGATTCCCCTCAGCGGGGATGTCTCGCAGTGGATTTTGAACGTGCTGAACGCCTCCGTCCGCCGCGCCATCTTGATCGGGGTGAGTCTCGGGGCGATCGCGCTGTCGTTTAAGATTATTTTCGGCGTCGAGCGGTCGTATCTGGGGGGAGGCAAGGAATAACGTCATGCGTGAGGCGTTATACGAGGGGTCTGGAGACTCGTGAGACGTAATGCGTTACACGCCGCGCGTCACGAGGTGTTTCAGTGACCTTCGCCGAACGCATGCTGAAAATCGACCGCCGGATCATTTTTCTGGTGATCGGTCTCTGCACCCTGCTGCCGCTGCTCTACCCCGTCGGCCTGCCGATCAAGATTTCCCCGGAGGTCCGCGGGGTCTACGACTATATCGAACAGTTGCCGGAAGGATCGGTGTTTCTGCTCTCGCTCGATTTCGATCCTGCTTCGAAACCCGAGTTGCATCCACAGGCAGTGGCGATTCTCCGTCACGTCTTTCGCAAGAATCTCCGAGTGGTGGCGATGACACTCTGGGTCTCCGGAACGGGCATGGCGGACGAGTTGATTACGCAGGTGGCCCAGGAGGCCGGGAAGGAGCGGGGCCGGGACTATGTGTTCCTAGGCTGGAGCCCCGGCGGCACGGCGGTGATCATCAACATGGGACAAGATCTCTACACCGCGTTTCCGAGTGACTACACCGGCACATCCACCAAAGGACAGCCGGTGCTCGACGGCGTCTTGAGCCTCAAAGATGTGACCTATGCCATCAGCCTGGGAGCCGGCAATCCCGGCGTCGAAGCCTGGTATGTCTTCGGGAAGGACAAGTACAAGTTCGAATTGGGCGGCGGCTGCACCGGAGTGATCGCTCCCGGCCTGTATCCCTTGTTGCGGAGCGGGCAGATCAACGGACTCATCGGCGGGCTGCGCGGCGCAGCCGAATATGAAAGTTTGATCGGCGAGAAAGCCCGAGCGGTGGCCGGCATGGATGCCCAGTCGGCGACCCATTTGGCCATTATCGTCTTGGTGGCCTTGTGCAATGTGTTTTATTTTATGATGCGGCGGCAAGCCCGTCGGATGCAGGAGGCGGGCCGCTGATGATCGATCCGATGATTGTGGGGGCGTGGGTGGCCACGGGACTGACCCTGTTCATCTTTTCTTTTCTCTATCAGGACAACCCATTGTTCAAGCTGGCCGAGCATCTCTATGTGGGGGTGTCGGTCGGCTACACGATCGTCAAGGCCTACGATACGGTCATCGTCCATTTGATTCTCAAGCCGATTGTCGAGCACGGCGAGTTCGCATTGTTGATTCCTGTTGCGATCGGTCTGCTCATGCTCACACGTTATGTACCGAAGGCCTCATGGCTGTCGCGGTACGCCTTTGCCATGATCGTCGGGATCGGCGCCGGTCTGGCCATCCCGCGCACCATCTCGTCCTTTATCCTCAAACAAATCGAGGATACGGTTCGGCCCCTCTTGACGATGAGCGGCGACAGTCTGGCGTTTAGTTTCAATGTGCTGAACCCGGCCAGCAACCTGAATGCGGTCATCATTCTCGTGGGGGTCAGTTCCGTGTTGTTCTATTTTTTCTTCTCCGTCGAGCATTCCGGGCCGGGCAGAGCGGCGGCGCGCACCGGGATCATGTTTCTCATGATCGCCTTCGGAGCAGCCTTCGGCTATACGGTGATGGCCCGCATGTCTCTCTTGATCGGCCGGTTGACGGATTTGATCGAATTTTCCGATCCTTCTTATGGCAGTCCCACCATCTGGCTGGCGTTGGTGACGGTCGGGACGCTGGTGATGTTGAGCCGGCGAGTGCCGCGCCAGCCGCCGGGAGAAGGGGGCTAAGGTGATGGACTGCCTCTCTGTCGGCTTGTTACAACGCGGGGATCATCCACAAAACAGGTGCTGGAATTTCCCGAGCAGTCGACAGGTTCTTGACCCAGTCCGGAAGTTCATCTGTTCCATCTCGGCGGCGTCCGCAAACGTTGACGCGCGCGTCGCGGACCTCGCTTGGCGTCTAGACGGTTTCGTCACGAAGCGTCATGAAGAATATGGGCTAGGATGAGGTGACTGCCAGACGAAGCCCGCCACGGACGTAAAAGCTTTGAAATCTCTATCACGGGTGATGAGTGTGGCTTGGTGGTCCAGGAACCTTTGTGCGGTGAGAGTATCCACCAGATTCGCTCGGCGGCCGGTGCGGAAAACCTTTGCGCGGAGCAGGCCGGCTCGTTCCCAAAATCCTTCTCCGAAATGAAGCGTGGGAATTTCTAGAATCGTTTGCCGCAGCGCCGTTTTAAGTAAGGATCGCTGAGAAGTTCCGCCACGGTGCCCGGTGAGCGCACGCCTATCTGGTCGAGGAGGGCCAAATCCGCATCCGGTCCATGGTCGCCTTGAAGGTAGGCAATAAGAGAACTGGTGTCGAGGCACAATCAGTCTTGTCTCAGGTCCGAAAGCTTCACGGTAAACTTCACTTTGCCGCGAAGATGCCGCAGGCGACCGTAGGCGCCGCCGGCAGCCACCAGTTCCAGGCCTCTTCGCACCGTCGGAGTGACGCCTTCGCCGCTGGCCTTGGTCGCACGGTTTAGAAGGTCAGCCGGGACCTCGATCGTCAATTTTCTGTTCTGTCTCGCCATGGCCTCTCTCTCCTTGGCAGAATGTAGCCGAGCCTTGACGCTGAGTACCATATGTCCTGCCGTATGTACATATGGCCTTGCCTCCACCTTAACCTCAGCCTCAGCCTTAACCTGAGCCTTTGCCATCCCCCTGTCATGAGTTTGTCGAACCCATTGCAGGTCTGAAAAGCCGTCCGTTAGAATGGCCTCCGCGATGACGACCGGCACCGCCAAAGATCCCAAGCAGTACCCGCTGTTGCGCAACCTGCAGTTCTCTCCCATCAAAGAAGGAGAGGACCAGTACATTGTGCTGTGGGATCCCACCGGGTTGAGCAAAGAGAAGCTGGTCCTGCCGCTCAATTATTTTTTCATCGTTCAGCACTTCGACGGGGAGCATTCGCTGCAGGAGATCGGGGGGTTGTACCTCAAGCGGTTCGGCGAGTTTCTGATGCCGAACAAGGTGGAGCAACTGGTGTCCGATCTCAACGACAAACTGTTTTTGGAAGGCGATCGTGCCGAGACGGCCCGGCAGCAGGCTCGCACCGAGTACCGGCGGAGTCCGGTCCGCATAGCCGCCTTCGCGGGACGAAGCTACGACGCCGACGCCCAGTCACTCAAAAAGCAGCTCGACGGGTTTTTTACGTCGAAAGAAGGGCCGGATTTCAAGCCGTCGGAGAATCAGGGCAAGAAGATCAAAGGGCTCGTGGCTCCCGCCTACGATCTCAAACAAGCCGGCCCCGTGTATGCCTGGGCCTATAAAGAATTGCAGGAGGCGGAGCAGCCGGATCTCTATGTGCTGCTGGGAACGGCGTATGCCGGACTGGAGTCTCCCTTTGCGGTGACGGACAAGGATTTCGACACCCCCTTGGGAATCGTCCGGACGGATCAGGCGGTGGTCGGAGCGCTGAAGGCGCGCCTGCCGCAATACTTCGAAGAAGACCTTTGCCATCAAGCCGAACATGCGATCGAATTCCAATTGCCGTTTCTCACGCATCTTGTGGGGGCCAAGAAACCGATTGGTATCGTGCCGATTCTCACCTCGTTTTCGGCACCGAGCTTGGCCGATGAGTCGGTGCGTCAGGGCATCGAACAGTTTCTGACGACGTTGCGGGAGCTGTTGGAGCAGACGGGACGGGACTACTGCGTGATCGCCGCGGCGGAGTTGGCGCATCTCGGCATGCGATACGGGGACAGCGCGCCGCCGACCGATTTCTCGTTTCATCGCTCCATGCAATTCGACTTGGAAATGCTGAAGCCGGTGGAAGAACTCAAACCGGACGAGTTCGCCACCTACATTCAGAAAGAACGGGACCAGCGCCGGATATCCGGCTTCTCGCCGATTTACTCGCTCCTCCGTCTGATCCAAGCGGACAAAGGCCAGGTCCTCCGGTACGACCGCGGCATCACCGACCAGTACAACTCCACCGTCACCTACGCCAGCATGGCCTTTTTTTAGTCAGGCCGGGTGAACCAGGTCCCCACCTTCATTTCTTCCGCACGACTCTCCGCGTCATCCCACACCGGCTCGCTCGAATCGCCGCTTGGCTCGCGGGATTCTCTTTGATGATGGCTCGAGCCGTCTGTGGACCCTCCGGAAAGAATCCGCCCTCTTTCACTTCTCCATCGCGACGGGCACTTCTCTCGCACTTCCTTAAAGTGAGCGGAGGGGCTTGTCTACCACACGTTGGGGGTTCATCATCACATCATCGATTGGTGTGAGGGATCGAAAACTTCGTGCGTTCGGTGACCCTTCTGACCCCAGGTTGCTTACAACAACTGTCGCGGAATACCACAGCAGGATGGGATGGCATTCGTCTGTGCCGCGTTCGCGGTTCTCCAAAGTTACTCGCTGGGAGCGATATCTCGTTTAGACCAGAACTGAAGGCAGAAACGGTCATGTGCCGCTTCGAGGCACTCGTCTTGCTCAATTCCACCTGTCTATGGATCCGAATGACGCATGTGAGCCATCGATATGACGAATGAGACGCCGTTGGGCCAGATCGAGGAAGTCCACGGGCCGGTCATCGATATCCTCTGTGATCGATTACCCACCCTGCACCAGGCGTTGAAAGCCACGGTGAACCAGCGCACGTATGTCTTCGAGGTCTACCGGTATCTCGATAAGCGCCGTGTCCGGGCCGTCGCATTCCAAGGCGCGACCGGATTACGGCGCGGGATTCCCGTCTGGGACACGGGCGGTCCTCTCAAAGTGCCGGTGGGGCCCGGCTGCCTGGGACGCGTGCTGAATATCCATGGCGAGCCGCTCGACGGCAAGCCGGGATTCCACGCGGAGTCCTATCGCCCGATCGTCAATCATGCCATGCCGCTGCATGAAGCGAAGGCCGCCACCGGGATTCTTGAAACCGGCATTAAAGTCATCGACCTCTTGTGCCCGTTTATTCAAGGCGGAAAAACCGGCCTGTTTGCGGGAGCCGGCTTGGGAAAGACGGTTCTCCTGACGGAATTCATGCACGGCATTGTGCGGTTGCATCAAGGCGTGTCGGTGTTCGCCGGAATCGGCGAGCGCATCCGCGAAGGGCACGAGCTCTGGCACGACATGGAGAAGGTGGGCGTGATGCCTCAGACGGTGATGGTCTTCGGGCAAATGGACGAATCGCCGGGTGTGCGGTTTCGAGTCGGTCTCTCGGCTTTGACCTATGCCGAGTATTTGCGAGACACCACGCAGAAAGAAGTCTTGTTGCTGATCGACAATGTGTTTCGGTTCGTGCAGGCCGGCAGCGAAATTTCCGGTCTCCTCGGACGGATGTCCGCCACGGTCGGCTACCAGCCGACGTTATTGACCGAGGTGGCGGAACTTCAAGACCGGATTATGTCCACCACCGCCGGCTCCATCACGTCGGTCCAGGCCATCTATGTGCCGGCCGACGACATGACCGATCCGGCCGTCACGGCCATCCTGAGTCACCTGGATACGGTGGTCGTGCTGACACGCGCTCAGGCCGCAAAGGGACTCTATCCGGCGGTCGATCCGTTGCGCTCGACGAGCAAGATGATGGATGCCCATGTGCTCGGGCCGCGCCATTATGCGGTCGCGGAAGCCGTGCGCCACCATCTTGCCCGGTATCGTGAATTGGAGGACGTCATCGCCATGCTGGGCATGGAGGAGCTGTCCGAGGCGGACCGGCAGATCGTGGCGCGGGCGCGCAAGCTCGAGCGCTATTTGACCCAGCCGCTCCACGTCACGGCCGAATTTACCGGCATCAAGGGCGCCACGGTTCCGTTGGATGACACGCTGAAGAATTGCGAGGGCTTTCTGGAGGGCGCATTTGACGCGCTGTCGGAGGAGCAATGCTACATGCGCGGCACCATGCAGGCGGTGACCGGATGAACACCTTTTCTTTGCATGTGCAGGATGTCACGCGCGCCGAGCGCATTGCGCAGGTTGAAAGCTTCGTGGGGCACGATGCCAGCGGCAGTTTCGGGATTTGTGCGCACCATCACCGCATGATGACGGTGCTGGTCTTCGGGCTTGCGCGGTTTCGCTTGGCGGAAGGCTCGTGGCAGTACCTGGCGCTGCCGGGCGGTGTGCTCTACGTGAGAGACAACACGGTCTTTGTCTACACGCGACGGTATCTTTTGGACAACGATTACGAACGCGTCAGCCGTGAGCTGGACGAACAGTTGGCGGCGGAGGAGCGAAACTTGGGTGCTTTGAAAGACAGCCTGCGCCAATTGGAAGAAGAGTTGTTCCGGCGGCTCTGGCAGCTGGGGCGGAGAGAGATCCGCGGATGAAGGACAACACCCATCGCCGGCTGAAGGAAGAGGTCGAAAAAGACGCCGAGCGCCTGCGCCAGGCTGAGCGGGACCGTCCCTCCTTGCTGGTGCAAACGGCGTACTTGGGGACGTTGGGGTTGCTGTTTGTCCTCCCGATCGTCGGAGGGGCCTATCTCGGCCGGTGGCTGGACGGTCTGGTCACGGGCTACTCCATCCGGTGGACGGTCAGCTTGATTCTCCTGGGGGTCGTGGTCGGAGCGGTCAATGTCTATGTGCTGACGAAGGATGGGGCCTGAAACATGCTGGTCGGCACTGTTATGCAGTTCGGCCCGGTGCGGATTACGGACACCGTCGTCATGACCTGGAGCATCATGATGGTCTTGGCGGGAGGGGCCTGGTTTCTCCGCAGGCGGCTGAGCCTTGAGCCGGGAGGGCTCCAACTCGTGGTGGAAGGGGTTTTGGGCGCAATCAAGGACACGATTGCTTCCGTGCTGCCGACGCACACCCGGCAGGTCTATCCCCTTATCGCCACACTCTGGGTGTTTCTCGCGGTCGCCAACCTGGTCGGCATCATCCCCGGCCTGCATTCACCGA
>CAYQDJ010000015.1:0-49499 GCA_964416255.1 uncultured Nitrospira sp.
CATGACCGCACGCATCTGGGCGCCCGCACCTTGTTTGCCACGCACTATCATGAGATGACTCAACTCGAGCGGCAACGGGAAGGCATCAAGAACTATCATGTCGCTGTGCAAGAACGAAACGGCGAAGTGATCTTTTTGAGAAAAATTCTCCCTGGGGGGGCGGACCGGAGCTACGGGATCCACGTGGCCAAGCTTGCCGGACTGCCTCCTTCCGTGACGGCCCGCGCCTGGGAAGTTCTGTCGCAACTCGAACAGCCCGAGACGGCTCTCTCACCCTCAGACGAGGAACACCAGCCGACACATCCAGCGCCGCTTCCTCAACCACATCCGTTAATCGAGGAAGTGAAGCAGATCGATCTATTTTCCTTGACCCCGCTCGACGCGCTGAACCGCCTTGCTGCCTTGCAGCGCCTGGTATTGCCAGAAGGCGATCACACCCCGCACAAATAAAAAGCGGCAGCCCCGAAAGGGCTGCCGCTTTATTGGCCCTGGACCTCGATGCTCTTAACGACCGGAGTTATAGGACGCCGTCCAGGGGATCAATCCGCCAACAGTCTTTCCGCCGGGAATCATCACGTCATACTGCATCCCGACCTTGTCTGCGCCCTTTGGAGCCACGTTCAACCCTTGCTTGGCAGCCGAGCAACCGGAGTCCGCCTCGTCCTTCCCCGCGCATTCCTTGAGACGAAGCGCCGAAATGCTCCGTGTTTTCCCCGGCGCTCCGGAAATCTCCGGAATTTTCTTCACAGAAGTGATGACCCGGTGATTTTGCTCTTTTTCGACTGCGGTAAATTCAATCAGATCCGTCGTGCTTCCGGGAGGCACTTCCTTCGCTGCCGCAGGGCCTGCATGAGGCCGACCCATCTTCTTCAACTCTTCCCATGCCCCCTTATCGGCATAGAACTTCAAATTCTTGCCTGGATGAACCTTTTGCCAAAAGAGACCGCTTTCGGCATTGCCGCCGAACACGGCCACGTTGATCCAGACCGCTTCATCATAGGGATCCAGGACGATGACCCGACCTTGTATTGTAGTCGGTTTGCTCATGTCCCCCCATTCAAATCGCTCTTGGAATGCTTCGATGGCCAATGCGGTGGAAGCCATACCGGCTACCAGCGCAACGGCTGCCACAACGGCTCCGCCTTGCTTCTGAAGCTTCATAATCGCGTCCTCCTTCAATAACATAAAAGAATGAAAGCTTGACGATATCGATTACTTGAGCACTTTGAATCCGGTGATCGTCCGGCCATCCAAGGTCACTTCCATGGCAACGAGATCTTGCGAAGCCTTGATGATCTGATCCATCAAAGCCTTGTCCTTCACCGCCAAGCGCACGGTCGTCGCGGCATGGTACCAGCCGGAGTAAGCGGCGTTCTTTTCATTGCCGCCAACAAATCCCCATGAGCAGCAGCTGAACAATGGATCTGGCGGCTTCACATCCAACTGCGTGGAAGAACGACCAGCCGGGGTTCCTGAAGCAGGCTCACCTGTGTTCCAATACTGAATGCCAAACAACAGTTCACCATCTGGATTGTCCGCCCATTGAGACCAGACTCGACCTTGAAGCGTCTTGGTGGGCTCCGCCTTCATCGGCTTGCCGCCGACGACGACGTCCGCAGGACCTGAGGCTCCAGGGGCATCAGCTGCCACGGCATAATTGGCCGCAAGCAAGCCGAGGACAGAGAACACTGCAACAGCGGCTAGAACTACGACCCTCTTCATACCTAGTCCCTCCTTACATAAGAATGAAACTGACAACCTAATGAACATTCGATAGAAGACGATAAATCCAGAAACCAATTCTGAGGCATTACCTGCGAGGAGAAAGTTGTCCTTCCCCCTTTCTCTTGTCTCCCTCGCGCTGTGCCTCACCGGAAATCTCTAGTTAAGATAAAACGTGGCCAATCGTACTTAACCGGGCATTTTGTGTCAAGTGAATCTTTAGCGCTTTATAATGATCATTATCAACAAGTTAACATGTGCATTTTCAATATGTTACGAAAAATGTCTCGTCAGAATGCCGGTGATTCGTGGCAGTCACTATTAAAGCTTTCTCATGTAAGAAGGACCCTTTGTCGAGGTGATAGCGGGCCAAGTGCGGTGGTCGGCAGCGTCCTAACAGCCAGCAGGTCACGCGCTACGCGGGACACTTGTGACTCGCTCACAAGATCGATCTCGTGCAGCATGTCGGCCAGGCTAGTGTGCGCACCTGAGATCAGTTCATCCTTCGCCAGCTTATTCATCCGACTGTGGCTGCTCTCAAGACTCAGCATCAAGCTGCCCTTCATTTGATCCTTGGTCCGCTCGAGTTCCGCTCGTTCAACCCCCTTGGCGGCCATGCGCCGAATTTCTCGGCGAATCAAGTCCAGGACCTTTTCTATTTCACGCGGCCGCGTGCCCGCATACACCGTCATGGTCCCCCCGTCGGAATAACCAGACAAGAATGAATAGATGGAGTAGGCCAAGCCCCGTTTTTCCCGGACCTCCTGAAACAGTCGAGAACTGACGCTTCCGCCCAGGACGCTATTGACGACATAGGCCGCATATCGATCCTTATGACCGGCCGGTACTCCTCTTAAACCTACGCAGAGATGGACCTGTTCCAGCCGTTTGCGTTTGACAATGACGCCCCCGCACACCTCAGGCGGCCATCGCTTGCGCACGCCCCTGTTGATCTGCGAGCGGCTTCGTCCGAATTGCCTGGCAATCGTGTTCTCTAAGCGACGTTGCTCGAAATTCCCGGCCACTGCAATGACGATTTCTTCCGGACGATAGTGGGTGTCCATGTAGTCAAGCAAATCGTCGCGGTGCAACCGTTCAATCGTCTCGGCTTGCCCCAGGATGGGCCTGCCGAGCGGATGCCGCCCCATGACTTGGCCGATGTGCAGCTCTTGGACCAAATCTTCCGGATCATCCTGTACCATCCGAATTTCTTCAGACACGACCTGTTTTTCTTTTTCGATCTCCTTGGTGCCGAACCGAGAGCGATGGAAAATGTCCGACAGTAATTCGAGCGCTTTCGCCACATGTTGATCTAAAACTTTGACGTAGTAGGTGGTGGTTTCTCGAGTGGTGAACGCATTCATCTCCCCGCCCAACGCATCAATTTCACGGGAGATGTCCGTGGCTGATCGTGACGTCGTTCCCTTAAAGAACATATGTTCAATGAAGTGAGAATATCCGGCTTGGGCGGGAGTTTCGTCGCGAGACCCGGCATTGACCCAGATGCCGACGGTGACCGACTTGAGAGTGGGAATCCGCTCGGTGACGAATCGGATTCCGTTATCCAGGATAAGTTTGCGGTACAAGCGCTTACCCGGCCGTAGGTTCTTTTGGACCGCTGCCGGTCGGCGCCGGCATCGTTTCTTTCCTGCTGAGACGGATTTTCCCTTGCCGATCAATTTCCAGAACCTTGACAAGAATCTGATCGCCTTCAGCCACTTCATCCGACACGGCTTTGACCCGATGATGAGCCAGCTGTGAAATATGCACTAACCCATCGGTTCCCGGCAGCACTTCCACAAAAGCGCCGAAATCCATGATCTTCCGAACGGTTCCCATATAGGTCTTCCCCACTTCGACCTCTTCCGTCAGACGGCTGATCATATCTTTGGCCTTTTGCAGGGAGGCTTCATCCACCGATGCGATGGTGACGATACCCGTATCTTCGATGTTGATCTTCACCCCGCAGTCCGCCTGGATCCCCCGGATCGTTTTCCCGCCCTGGCCGATAATGTCGCGGATCTTGTCTTGCTTGACCTTCATGGTGAAAATGCGAGGTGCGAACGGGGACAAATTGGCGCGCGCCCCTGACAACGCTTTGGCCATATGAGTCAAAATGTGGAGACGGCCTTTCCGCGCCTGTTCCAGAGCTTGCTGCATGAGCGCGGTCGTAATTCCCCCAATCTTGATGTCCATTTGAAGCGCCGTCACACCGTTCCTCGTACCACATACCTTGAAATCCATGTCCCCAAGGTGATCCTCCAGGCCCAGGATATCCGAAAGGATCATCACGCCATCACCTTCCTTGATCAGTCCCATGGCGATGCCGGCCACTGGTTCTTTGACTGGGACACCGGCATCCATCATCGCCAGCGTTCCTCCGCAAACCGTCGCCATCGACGAGGATCCGTTGGATTCAAGAATTTCAGAGACGATCCGAAGGGTATACGGAAACACATCCTTGCCGGGAATGACCGGTTTCAACGCGCGCTCCGCCAAGGCGCCATGGCCCACCTCACGTCGGCCCGGCGACCTGAGCGGACGCGCTTCACCGACGCTAAACGGAGGAAAGTTATAATGCAGCATAAACGTTCTCGTATATTCGCCCTCCAACGCATCGATCCGCTGCTCGTCCTCCGTTGTGCCGAGCGTCACGACCGCCAAACTTTGCGTCTCGCCTCGGGTAAAAAGGGCCGAGCCATGGGTGCGGGGGAGCACACCAACTTCGCAGGTGATCGGTCGAATGTCGGCCGGTCCACGCCCGTCCGCACGCGAGCCTTTTTCAAGGATCATGTTCCGGACCTCGGTGTACTCCAGTCCGTGAAACACCCGTTTGATATCGCGTTCACTCGTCGGGACCTCTGGATTTTTTAACTTTCCCACCGCCTCCATCAGTACCTGATCCAGGCGTTCCTGACGGGCCGTCTTGTTGGGAATAAGGATGGCATCTCGGATCGGCTGGGCGACCAGCCGTTTGACGTTCTCCGCCAAGGCCGGATCAATCGGCTCGGCCTTCACTTCACGTTTCATACCTCCGACCTTTTGAGCCAGGTCCGAAATCGCAGCGACGATCTTTTTGATCTCCGCATGCGCCAGTTCGAGCGCCTCGAGCATCGTCGCTTCAGGTAATTCGTCGGCTCCCGCTTCCACCATCATGACGGCGTCCGCCGTTCCTGCCACCACCAAGTGGAGTTCGCTCTTCTCCATCGTGTCAAGGTCGGGATTGACGACCAATTGGCCGTTCACCCGTCCAATCTTGACGCCGGCAACGGGACCTTGAAAAGGAATGTTGGAGATCGACAACGCCGCCGAGGCCGCGGTGATCCCGATGACGTCGGAGGACCCGGTTTTGTCGGCCGACAACACCGAGGCAATCACCTGCGTCTCAAAGTAATACCCATCCGGAAACAACGGACGGAGCGGCCGGTCGATGAGGCGGCTGGTGAGCACCTCTTTTTCCGACGGCCGACCCTCCCGCTTGAAATAGCCCCCGGGAATTTTCCCCGCCGCATAGGTTTTTTCCTGGTAGTCGACTGTCAGGGGCAGGAAATCCACTCCTGGCTTGGCCGTTTGTGATGCGACGGCCGTCGCGAGTACCACCGTATCTCCGTAGGAGGCCCAGATTGAGCCGTCAGCCTGCTTGGCCACCCGACCAGTTTCAAGCCGGAGCATGCGCCCTGCAATTTCGATTTCAACGACGTGTACCATCTATGGTCTCCTCTGGTTAGGTCCCACAGATGCCCACAGAGATACGCTCGCCGGCAAGCGTATGTCCGTGTTCACCTGTGCGACCGTCGTGGCCGCTGTCGCAGCGGGTCCGCGACAGCGCATCGATCGTCCTCGGATATCTGGCTACTTCCGGATACCGAGTCGTTCGATGATAGCTCGGTAGCGCGCATCCTCCACACCCCGCAGATAATCAAGCAATCGCCGGCGACGGCTGACTAACTGTAAGAGCCCTCGACGCGAATGGTGGTCTTTTTTGTGTGTCTTGAAATGCTCGGTCAGATAGGTGATGCGGTTGGTCAGCACCGCAATCTGGACCTCCGGTGATCCAGAATCCGTCTCATGCTGCCGGAATTGTTTGACCAACTCGGTTTTTGCGTCCTTCAGCAAGGCCATGGGTCTTTTTCCTCCTCACTCCCTCGTTAATTGTATAAATCGATGCCCGCGAGCACTTTGTGTATCGTGATCCTCCCGTCGGATCTGCCATCGTACGTCCCGAGCCCCAGCAACCGACCCAGGGAGTCATGGAGTCGCACCGTAGCGGACGACGCGCCAATGGACGGGAGCCGAAGCGCGCTCATCGGGGACACCGCGCCGCCATGGAGAAGACGTCGAGCCTGTTCGTCGGTCACCACCACAACAGGCATCGACTCGAGCGCTTGGTCGAGACTCATTATATATTTATGCAACGTACCCATGGCGAGTTGGTCGACAATCTGTCCGACCGTCAGGGCATGGTCCACGGACAATGGTCCCACGCGACGGCGTTCCAGGGTCAATAAATGACCGCCGACACCCAGTGCCTCGCCAATATCGGCGCAGAGAGTTCTGACGTAGGTTCCCTTGGTGCACAGCACCCTCAACGTCACATCACAGCCCTCGACCGCCAACACGTCCAGTTCATGGACGGTGATGGCCCGTTCTCGACGTTCCACGGTCTGTCCTGCCCTGGCCGCCTTGTATAAAGGCCTCCCGGCAATCTTGACGGCCGAGTACATGGGTGGCAATTGCCATTGCGCGCCGAGAAATCGTGCCACGACTTCACGGAGGGCATGGTCATTCACCTCGCGGATCTCCACCCGAGTCAGGCTGGCACCCGTCGCGTCTTGAGTGTCCGTCGTCTCCCCGAGGCGCAGCACGGCGACGTACTCCTTGTCCCATTCCACCAAGTATTCCGCCAAACGGGTTGCGCGGCCCACCAACAGTGGCAAGACGCCCGTCGCCGCAGGATCCAGCGTGCCCGCATGTCCGACCTTCACGCCGCCCAGAAGGTTCCGGAGTTTCGCCACGACATCGTGGGATGTCCATCCGGTCTCCTTTCTTGCCACAAGAATACCGTCGCCGATGGCCGTCGGCTGAATCGTATGCATCGAAGTCGCCATAGCGTTACGCGTCCACCGAAGGGTTGGATCCGCCGGCCCTTCCCGAATCTTGTTCAGGCTCCCCGTGCAGTTGATCCAACAACTCTAAAACGCGATCGCCACGAGGACCGCTGAGGTCTTTTTTGAAGATCACCTCAGGAAGATACCGAAGCGTCAGACGACGACCGAGTTCCGTACGAACGAATCCACGGGCCTTTGCCAGCCCTGCAAATACCTCGCGCTCCGCTTCGTTCTGTTCAAGGGTGGTCACAAACACATGGGCAATCCGTAAATCAGCCGTCAATTCGACGTCTGTGACCGTCACGGACCGCACACGCGGATCTTTGATCTTGCGCATGAGTATGTCTGCGACTTCCATTCGAATTTGGTCGGCGACTCGATCAGCCCGCTTATACGTCGACTTCGACATTGCCCCGCCATCCATTGTGGTCTTGCCCACTGCCGTCATCACCGAGGTCCCCTACAGCAGTTCCCTATGCGTTCGCACCACTTCGACGGCCGGCACGCGCTTGATCACGTTCAAGGCTTGCTCGAGAACCATGTTCACATGATGGCCTTCATTGGCGACACAGGCCATCCCGATGATGGTTTTCTGCCAAAGATCCTGCTCGTCGACCTCGGCCACCGACAGATTGAACTTTCCTCGGAGCCGTTCCTTCAGGCTATGAAGCACCTGCCGCTTGTCTTTGAGCGACTGACTGCCTGGGATGAACAGCTCGACAGTGCACAGGCCCACGATCATGATGTCTACAATGAGAGCGGCCGCCTCTTAGAGCTTGGCGGCAATTTTGTCGATGGTATAGGCCTCGATAATGTCGCCGGTCTTGACGTCGTTAAAATTCTCAATGCTCAACCCGCACTCATATCCCTGCTGGACTTCACGGACATCGTCTTTAAATCGCCGGAGGGAGCCCAGCTTGCCTTGGTACACGACCACATTATCCCGGATGACGCGCACCCCGGCACTGGCCCGCGAGATGGTCCCGTCGACCACGTAGGAGCCGGCCACCACGCCGGCTTTGGGAATGGTGAATACCTGCCGCACCTCCGCTCGTCCCAGCGTTCGCTCTTTGAGCGTCGGTTCCAGCAATCCTTCCATGGCGGCCTTAATATCGGCGATGGCATCGTAAATGATCGTATAGAGCCGGACGTCGACGCCTTGCTGTTCGGCCAAGCCGGCGGCCTTCGGTTCAGGCCTGATATTGAACCCGATGATAATGGCCCGGGAGGCCGCGGCGAGCAGCACATCGGATTCCGTGATGCCTCCGACCCCGTTATGAATCACACGGAGTTTGACCGCCGCCGTCGGCAATTTCTCAACAGCACCGGCCAGCGCCTCGGAGGATCCCTGCACATCGGCCTTGATCACAATGGCCAATTCTTTCACGGACCCTTCTTGTATTTTGGCAAACAAGTCATCGAGCGACACCCTGGCCGGACCGGCCAGTTCCGCCGCCCGCTGTTTGTGCGCCCGCTCTTCGGCGATTTCACGAGCCACACGCTCGTCGGTGACGACTTGAAACACGTCACCCGCCGAGGGAACTCCCGGCAAACCGATGACCTCTACTGGGATTGAGGGACCCGCCTGTTGGGTCTTGACCCCGCGATCGTTGAGGAGCGCACGGACCCGGCCGCTGAACGTCCCGACGACGAAGACATCTCCCACCTTCAAAGTTCCGCTTTGCACCAGCACTGTCGCAACCGGACCACGCCCTCGCTCGAGCTTGGCCTCCACGACCGCTCCTCTGGCTTGGCGATGCGGATCCGCCTTGAGTTCGAGGACCTCGGATTGCAGCAAAATCATCTCCAAGATGGTATCCAGTCCGGTTTTCTGCTTCGCCGAGACTTCGACCATGATGGTGTCACCGCCCCAGGCCTCGCTGATCAAGCCGTGTTCGGAAAGGGCGTGTTTCACGCGATCCGGGTTGGCCCCCGGCTTGTCGATCTTGTTGATGGCGACGATCAGGGGCACACCGGCCGCCTTGGCGTGATGAATCGCCTCAATGGTCTGCGGCATCACCCCATCATCCGCCGCCACGACCAGGATCACGATGTCCGTGACCTTGGCCCCGCGCGCCCGCATCGCAGTAAACGCTTCATGCCCCGGCGTATCCAGGAACGTCACCTGCTTACCGTGCACCGAGACGGTATACGCGCCGATGTGCTGGGTAATCCCGCCAGCCTCGCCCTCGGCGACCTTCGTCTGGCGGATGGCATCCAGCAGGGACGTTTTCCCATGGTCGACGTGTCCCATAATGGTCACCACCGGCGGGCGAGACTCCAACCGTTCCTCGGCCCTCGATTCCACCACCTCCTGCAGCAAGTCCTCGCCGGCCTTTTCCACCGCCACTTCAATCTTCACACCGCTTTCTTCAGCAAACATGGACGCCGCATCGAGATTCATGGGCTGATTAAAGGTCAGCATCTGCCCCATATCCATGAGCTTTCGGACTATGTCCGCTGGCCGTTGGCCGATGAGTTCAGCAAACTCCTTGACGGTCGTGCGCGGGGTGACTTTCACACTCTTCCTCCGCGGCTTGGTGATTTCGCCTGGCGCACTATGATGGACATGTTTCGAGCGATCATCGCGGCGCTGCACCGGAATCGCCCGAAGGTCTTGCCACCGGGCCGCGTCCTCGCGAAACTTCACATCCTGCTCGTCTTTGGGCCGACCGGGTTTTTTAGCTTTTTTCAGCTTCTCTTTTTGGTTCTCGGCTTCGATGGCCTCGAAAGACATACTCTTTTTCTTGGCCGTCACCGATTCCACAGTGGCCGCAGCTCCTGCAATGGCACCCCCCTGAGGGCCAGCTGCCGGTTTCAATGGCTCCGGCCCCGACGGAACCGTAGGAGGCGGCGGCACGGAAGCCGATTCATGTGAAGCCGGTGATTCCACCGAAGCGGCTTCTCCCGGAGCCGAAGGAGGCGCAGAGGAGGAGGGACTGGAAAATGCAGCCGCGGCACTTTCTATTTCACTCATTGGAACGGCGGCCGCTGAGTCGACCAGCTCATCTTCCTTCTTACGCTTGATGAGAATGCGGCGTTTGTCGGGTTTGGACGGCTCTTCAGACAGCTGGCCTTTCGCGGTGACGGTTTTTGAGGTATGGCCGGCTTCGGCCGATTCTGGGCTTTTTCCCCTGAGCTTCGGCACAAGCTTCTCCATGACGCGGTGCACGACGTCATCATCCAGAGCGCTGCTGTGGGAGGCTACGGAGACACCCATCTTCTTCAATTCCGGGATCAGGTCCCGATTTTCCACACCCAACTTCTTGGCGAGTTCATATACGCGCATAGGCATTACGCTATTCCTGACTCTTAACTATTCGTGGGTTCGCCGGCTTCGGCTCTGGCGGCCTGTCGGGCTTCTTCCTGCAGACGTTGTGCTTCCGCTTCTTCGGCAAGCGCCGCCTTGATTTCCTTGTCTCGTTCCACTTTTTCCTTTTCATATTCCGTCGCGCTGATGATGTCGATTTTCCATCCCGTCAACCGCGCGGCCAACCGAACATTTTGACCGTTCTTGCCGATCGCCAACGAAAGCTGGGAATCGGCAACCACAACCAGGGCTGACTTTTTCTCCTCGTCGATGCCGACCTTCTCAATCGTGGCCGGATTCAGGGCCTCGGCAATGAACACGCGCGGGTCCTGCGTCCAGGTAATGATATCGATTTTTTCCCCGCGCAACTCCCGGACGACCGCCTGCACGCGTGACCCCTTGATACCAACACAAGCCCCGACCGGATCGACGGCCTTTTCCCGCGAGGTCACGGCTATTTTCGTGCGATCACCAGGCTCCCGGACAACCGACTTAATCTCGACAATTTTCTCCATCACCTCAGGCACTTCCAACTCAAATAGCTTGGCCACGAATTGAGGATGACTACGGGAAAGGATGACCTGCACATCCTTCGGAGTCCGTCGGACTTCCAGCAGCATCGCCTTCACACGATCACCTCGCCGATACGTCTCTCGAGGAATCTGCTCTTGAATGGGAAGAATGGCTTCGGTCTTTCCCAAATCCACCAGATAGTTCCGGCGCTCCATTCCGAGAATAATGCCGTTGACCAAGTCTCCTTGCCGGGTCGAGTATTCTTTCTGTACCGCTTCCCATTCAGCCTCGCGGACTTTTTGGAAGATCACCTGCTTCGCCGTTTGCGCCGCAATCCGCCCTAGTTCGTCCATTTCAATGAGCGAGCCGATCTCGTCGCCGACTTCGGCTTCGCTGTCATATTGCCGAGCCTCCTGCAATGAAATTTCCGCTTTGGGATTGCTGACGGTATCGACGATCGTTTTCTTGGAGACCACCGATATTTCCCCGGTCTTCGGATCAATCTCCACCTGGATATTCTCAGCCTGGCCGAAGCGCTTCTTGGCTGCAGTCTGCAAAGCGGATTCGATGGCTCCGATGACGCGGGATTTGTCGATTCCCTTCTGACGCCCGATTTCGTCGATCACGGAAATGAGTTCTCGGTTCATGGATCAGCTCCTGCCAGGTAGCCGGCGATTCCACCCGCCCTTAGATTTTTACGATCAGCCTCGCCTCTGCAATGCCATTCAGTTCGATTCTCACCCGCTGTGGCGCCGAGGCTTCGCTCGTGATGCCGACGATGACGGCCTGCTCGTCGACGTCGCAGAGCTCACCAGTAACCCTCCACTGACCTCCCAAGGGCTGTCGCAACTTGAGTGTCACCTGCTTCCCCACCGCACGCCGATAGTCTTGAGGACGCTTAAAAGGTCGATCGAGCCCGGGTGAAGAGACTTCGAGCGTGTATGCGTGCGGAAAAGGATCGGCCACGTCGAGTGCCGGTCCGAGCGCTTTATGCACCTGTTCGCAATCTGTGATGGTGACGCCGCCCGGCTTGTCGATCGAGACACGAACCACAGAACGCGGGCCTTGCCCGACACACACCACTTCGACTAACTCCACTCCCAGTGACCACAAGATCGGAGCCACCACTGCCTGCAGCCGATCGTTGACCGACCGAGATCCCGACTCCGGTGTGTTCACCTCACTCCTCAACCGCGCCGGGCTCAAACAAAAAAGTGGGCCTGAGCCCACTTCCAGCGGGAGCACCTTACCACCGCACACCCCTGCAACGCAAGGCCCTCATCCCGTCATGGCCGTCCACTTCGAGGAGAGCAACTTGGTGATCGTTCCGACGGATCCGTCGCCGATCCGTCGACCATCGACCTCCACGACACCCAGTACTTCGACGGTTGTTCCCGTGATAAACACTTCGTCGGAGCGATACAAGGATTCGACGGAAAGAAAACGCTCTTCAACCGGAATGCCTTCTCTTCGAGCCAATTCAAGCACCACCGCTCGCGTCACCCCAGACAAGATCCGAGCGCCTTCAGGGGCGGTACGAAGAGTACCGCCGTGGACAGCCATCACATTGCTGACCGATCCTTCCGTCACCAAGCCCTCCTTCACAAGAATCGCCTCAAAGACCCCGGAATGTCTCGCTTCCTCCCGTGCAAGGACATTGGCGAGCAGGTTCACGCTTTTAATGTCACACCGGCCCCAACGGAGGTCGTCACAGGTGCAACTGGTGACCCCGCTCGTGCGAATCTCTTCCGGCACCGGATGCAACGGCCTGATGGTCATCACGGTCGTGGGCGTGGCGCCATGGGGGAACGCATGATCGCGGGGAGCAGCCCCCCTGGTGACTTGAATGTACACTTTGGCTTCAGAATACTGGGCCAGATCCAAGCCTTGTCGGATCCAGTCCATCCATTGCGAAGGCGTAAAGGAGGACGGGAGTTTCAGCTGCTCGCTGCTTCTGGCAAGCCGTTCAAGATGGGCGTCCACACGAAAAGGCTGCCCCTTATAGGTGCGGATCACTTCATAAACGCCGTCACCGAACTGGAAACCGCGGTCGTCGATGGAGACCACCGCTTCATGCCATGGAACGAAGCGGCCATTGACGAATGCGATCTCCGGCACCTCAACTCCTTGTTTCCGGCCTCACCGCACCAAAGCGCTCGTCGCATCGATGGTAAACTCTCGCCGATCCTCGGCGGTAAACTTCCATCCCATACGCTTTTCGAAGACCACCTGATGAAGACCGGGCGTTATCGGCTTGAACTCGAAGACCCGCTGGCCATTGTCGACCGCATTGTTTCCGGCAATGCGGACATACTCGTCACTGAGCAGTGCCAGTCCCTTGGGGTCATAGGACGGCACCCATTGTTCACCGCGGGTCCTGTCCTCCCACAAAGGAATCTCAAACGACTTCCCGATCCGTGCGATGATTACTCGACCTTCACGATCCACTGCGGCATCGGCCCCCAAGAATAGCGGCGGGATCACCAGACATCCCCCCGAACCTGTAACCAGATCAGGCCTAGACCTTCCGTCGGGGCCCTACCCATATATCGACTCCCTCCACCAACACGTCATAACTCCCGACGCAGTAGCCGCCGCCGTCGATGCCTTGTCCGTTCCGCACGTCAAACGCCAAATCGTGCCAAGGACAGGCGATAACGTGTCCCTTCAGGCGCCCTTCGTTCAACGGTCCGCCTTCATGAGGACAAATATTATGGATCGCATAGAGTTTGCCGTCGACGTTGAAGAGGGCCACCGCCCGGTTTCCGAGCATAACGACCTTCGTCTGCCCCGGGGGCACCTCGCTGAGCTGCGCAACTTTTTGAAACCCTTCCATGCTGGCACCATTTTGCGTAACGGGAATGAATCGCCCGCTGTTTTGCGCTACATTTTCAAGAAATACTTCAGCTCATCTCCTGTGGCGACACCGGATTCCTTGAGGAACCCTGCCGGTGTCTGGAGAACATACCTTGCCGGTTCGGGTGGTGGGCCATACAAGGGACACGGCTCTTCCAAACACGGCTCCGCGTGTTCGAGCATATGAACGACATGATGACTTTCATCCACCCATAAAATATCGATGGGCAACCGATACTGTCTGGTTCGTACCCGATGCGGCCCATTTTCTTCGAAGATATAAAGCATCCCGGCGCGGGGTGGCAACTCTTCGCGAAACGCGAGACCAAACAGCATTTTTTCAGGCGTGTCGGCCACTTCCGCTTCCACGTTGACACCGCTCGGGAACGTGATGACGATCACGTCGGATTCTTTCCGTTCCACCAGAAACATCGAGACACTCATCAGCAAAATTGCGAGCAGGACAAGCGTGATCATCCGCTTTTTTTTTAGTTCACGCTCAGGGGATCTGGCTGGAGTCGTGGCCATCTGCGCTGCAGCACTTTCTTGTCGGCATTGGGCCCATCGGCCCATAAATGGAGGGGTGCTAGGCCTTCTGCTCTGTCGCGATCGTGTTGACTTAGAAAAGAAACCGAGAATAGAATGCCCTTCTCCGCTGTGCCCTGCAATATATGGTCGGTGAGCGGAGCGTTGTCAATATCGTTTCTTTGGTGACTGATTTCGCAGAAGGAGGCGTGGGTCATGGCACTGTTGATTACTGATGAATGTATCTCCTGTGGGGCATGCCTTCCTGAGTGTCCCAACGAGGCGATTTTTGAAACCCGAGGCGACGCCGAGACCAAGGGGAACCATGTTGGCGATGGTCAGGGTGTTGGAGACAATATCTATGTCATTACTCATGACCGTTGCACTGAGTGCGTCGGCCACTTCGATGAGCCGCAATGTGCGGCCGTGTGCCCGGTCGACAACTGCTGCATTTCCGATCCTGCCTATCCGGAAACCACCGATGTGTTGCTGGAAAAGGCCAAGAAATTGAATCCGGATAAAACCATCGACCCGGCGAAAATCTGGAGTGGAGTTCGTAACTGAGTGGCAACCATCCTGTTCCATGCGGCCCTGCTTCTTCGCGGATGCAGGGCCGCATGCGTTGTCGAGACGGTCCTTCCCTTCTCGTTGTATTTAGCCCTCCCTCTGGACTTGTCCCCGAACGCGGCATAGAATGACCCATCTGACGTTCGGTGTCCCTCTCTCCAACCTTGGAGGTGGGTTATGGATGTTCGCTTGCTCGCCGCGGGTGCTCTCTTCTTCTGCCTCCTGGCTCCGGGACTGACGCATGCCAGTACGGGCGATCTTGGAGCCATTATAGAAGGCTTCGTCACTCGCCACTTTCCCGAGGCAACCAGTCATCTTTGGGTGATCAACAGTACCCAGTGGGACGGAGATGAGATGGTGGTCGACGTCCAGACCTACACTGTCGAAAAGCAACAGCCGTCAACAATTGAAAACAGGTACTTGCTGCTGATTGTCGAAGGAAAGCTCGCCGCCGCACAGCGTATTCCGCTCACCGATGAAGCGGAGTGTCGTCCAGAAGACGCGTAGGGGGTTCCGGCTACATTGAGCAAGCAATGCAAAGGCCCCGGGACTCTCGTCCCGGGGCCTTTGATTCTTGAGCGCTATGAATCCCGCCGACTATTTCAGCATGACCAACTTGCCGCCCACATGAGCCGGATGCAGGTGGCACTTGTAAAGCAGTGTGTTGCCCTGGGTCGCATAAAAGAGGTCGCTGGTCGGCACGCCGATATACTTTGTCTCCCCAGGCTTCAAGACCACTTGTGCCTTGAGGACCGTCGGGGCTGCCTGATTTTCGTCCGCCGTCAGAAGGAAGCCATGCTCCCCGGCTGAATTATTCGTCACCTTGAGAAGAACCGGACGACCGGGGCGAACTTTGAAGTCGATGACCGTGATAGGTGGATACCAGGTTTTCATATTGCCGATCTCGATCGCAAACAATTGCGCATCTACATCGAGCTCTTTGAATGGCTGCCCCACGACCGACCCGGTTTCCAGATCACCAATCTCGACGCCGCCAGCTTGAAGAGCGTGTGCAGCCGAGGCCCCCACGACGACCATCCCGAGGCCAAAGAGGACCGATAACATCGTCTTACCCATGACCTACCTCCTTAAAAATAAGAAGAGATGTGATTAGGTTGGTAAATAACTCCTGCCAAGCTCTGAAAGCCTTGACTGCTCCGACGAATTCGCACGCTGACTGTGCTCCTCTGTCATCGACGGTCGTCCGTAAGGCGATCCTTATAGCATAGGCGTCAAAATGGAAGCAAGCAGCTTCAGGAGGAGACCGTTTCTGGCATACCGCCACCACCGAAAGGAAAACAATAACCAACAATTCCATTGTCTTATAAAGTTTGCTCAATCGACTTGCGCATGCGGAACATCTCTCCCGATGAGCAAATCGTAGGGAGCGAAATCATCCGTCAATTCGAAACCTGACGACCAGGGTGTACGGCGACGAGTCCCGAGAAGCGCAATCGTTTCCATGGGCAGCTGCTGATTCAGCGCCATGGCCGAGATCTTTTCGACAAACGTATCCGGGGAACCCTGTTCAATAGGCCGGCCGCCGAAAAAAATCAGGTTTTCAGCCTTTGACTGCCCGCTCTGCCACGGTCCTTTCACGGCGAAGGTCTCAAGAACCGGAAATGCCCGCTTCATGGTTTGGACCACGGCCTCCGCACGGGACATGTCTCCGGCTTCTCCTGACGAGGCCAGGTTGACGGCGAGGATACCGCCAAGAGTCAAATGTTCCCGGATCATCGTGAAGAACTCAACAGTGGTGAGATGAAAGGGGATCATATGCCGGGCAAACGCATCGACCCAGATCACATCATAGGTGTGGGAGGTGGTATTCAAGAAGGCTCGCCCGTCTTTAACATGGACATGATGGGTGTCGGGCGGCCGATAGCCAAAGTAGTCCTCGGCCATGCGCACGACCACCGGATCGAACTCCACGACATCCAACTCGAGCGAGGGCCGGTAGTGCGCCAGCCATTTGGCCAGAGACCCTCCGCCATGACCCAAGATAAGCCCGCGCTGGGCCTGGGGGACCAACGCCAAAGACGCCACCATCAACTGGCTATAGGGCAGAAATAACGGAATCGGATCCGCTTTCCACATCACCGCATGAAAGGTGCGATCCAATACTAAATAGCGGAACAGTTGATCCTCACGAATCCGCACCTGCTGATAGGGGCTATCCTCTTGATAAAGGGGGGGCTGCAACTTCTGGATGGGGTGCAGCGCCAGAGTGCCGGTGACACCCCCACACCCAAGGCCCACGACCAGAAAAACCCCAAGCCGCGAGGGCTTCCCTATCCAGATCCACAGCAGTCCTAACGCCACCTGGACCGTGCCGAGCCAGGCGACCAGTGCCTGGCTGCCAATCCACGATAAGAGAAAGAACGCCGTCCCCCAGGTTCCCAGCAAACTTCCTATGGTGGACAGAGCGATCATGCGTCCGGTATGCCGTCCAAGGTGATCCATGTCGGCGACCGCCAGCCGCAACATCGCCGGCAGCACGCCGCTGAGTCCGAACGCCGGAGGCGCAAGCAGCACCGTCGCTGCCAGACAAGGCCCCCACCTGGGATCCTCAACCAGCTTCTCCACTTGAAACAAAATCGGCTGGCTCGCCCAGGAGACCAAAAAGGTCCAGCAGCCTGAAAAAAGCAAGAGTCCGGCCAATACCGCTCCGGCCGAATATCGATCGGAAATCCATCCGCCGAACGCATATCCACTGCTCATGGCCGCCAGAATGACGCCGATGAGTGCTCCCCACACGAACAGGGAATTCCCGAAGACCGGCGCGAGCAAACGGCTACCAAGAATTTCCAACGCCATGACCACCGCTCCGGTCACCAGAGCGGTGAAAAGAAGCACGCTACGCGAAACGCGTGGAACGGGTGCCGTCATAGGAGTGGATAGGGATGAATGTCCGGGGGGGAGGCTGATGTTTGTGCTGTTCGCAAAGCGCGAGCGATTGTACTCAAGGGATTTCGTCAGAGTCAATGAAGAATGCTCGGCCATAGGCGATCGGAAAAAGACTCATGAATTGCCCTGTCTTTCCACCGTTGCTATACTTGCGTGGAATCAAATCCATAATCCTTCGCAGGAGATGCTCCATGCATATTAGCGTCATCGGAACCGGGTATGTTGGGCTCGTTACTGGCGCCTGTTTCGCCGAATTCGGCGTCAATGTCACATGCATGGACAATGACGAACGGCGCATTGCCTGTCTCGAAAAAGGCGATGTCCCCTTTTATGAGCCGGGGATTAACGAACTTGTCATGAAAGGCATCAAAGAAAATCGCCTGTCCTTTACCACGGATGTATCCAGAGCGGTCGACAAAGCGCTGGTCATCTTCATTGCGGTCGGCACGCCTCCGCAGCAGGACGGTTCCGCCGATCTTTCCTTCGTCGAGGAAGTAGGGCGCGGGATTGCACGACACATGTCCGGCTATAAAGTCATCGTCACCAAATCCACCGTTCCGGTCGGAACAGGAGAAAAGATCCGCGAAGTCATCAAGCAGACTCAGAAGGACCGCATTCGCTTCGACATCGTCTCAAACCCCGAGTTTCTTCGGGAAGGATCGGCGATCGAGGATTTCATGCGGCCGAATCGGGTCGTGATTGGCGCCGACAGCGAGCAGGCAATCGCGATCATGAAAGATCTCTACCGACCTCTGTACCTGATCGAAACTCCCATCGTCGTGACCGATGTCCCGACCGCGGAACTGATCAAATATGCTTCCAATGCGTTTCTGGCGACGAAAATTTCCTTTATCAATGAGATCGCCAACCTCTGCGAGCGCGTCGGAGCCAATGTGCAGATGGTCGCCAAGGGGATGGGACTCGACCAACGCATCGGATCCAAGTTTCTTCACGCCGGGCCGGGATTCGGCGGGTCGTGTTTTCCAAAAGATCTGGCGGCGCTTATTCAAACGGGGGAGCGCCATGGCTACCCGATGCAAATCGCCTCAGCCGCAGCGCGAGTCAATCAGACTCAACGCACGCGCATGGTGGAAAAGATTCGCGCCGCGATGGGCGGCGGCGTGAAAGGAACCACGCTGGGGATGCTGGGCCTTTCGTTCAAACCGAATACGAACGACCTCCGGGAAGCACCGTCACTCGCCATCGGACATGAGTTGCTGTCCGACGGCGCGACGCTTCGCGCGTATGATCCTGTCGCCTTGGAGGAGGCTTGTCGAATCCTTCCCGCGCTCCACCCATGCCGAGATATTTATGATGCGGCGGAAGGGGCTGATGCACTCATTATCATGACTGAATGGAATCAGTTTCGCACCTTGGATTTTCACAAACTCAAGTCCATGATGCGTCAACCTGTGCTCTTGGACCTGCGGAATGTGTACGATCCCGATCGAGCCATGGCCGCCGGTTTCACGTATATCTCCGTGGGACGGCCGGACCAGACCCCGCCGTGAGGCCGGCGTATTCCTCGCCTAAGTCAGGCGAGGCAGTTCGACTTTTCTCTCGTCTTTGGTTTTTGGCTTATAGCCCATACGGTCCAACACTTTCATGATCCGGCTCTTCAGCCGATCGTCCGCGTCGGTTAAGGCCGTCGCCATGGGCTCCACCGCCGGTTTTCCGATCTTCCGAATAATTTCCGTGGCGGATTGGCGGATTTCGTCTTCCTCTGAAACCAGCAAGGGAATCAGGGAAGGAACCGACACGCCGCCTAGCTTGATCAACGAATCATAAGCCCGCTGCCGGACATCTCCCACCTCGTCGGTCAGCGCCGCCACCAGGGGTTCGACCGCCCGTTGGTCCTTCAATTCCCCAAGGACCTCGGCCGCATACTTGCGGTTTAGCCAGTGGGGGTCCTTCAGATCCAGCAGCATGGCATCCGCCCTGGCGGCATTGGGATCTTTGGCGCGGATTCTAAAGCTCTTGGCGACGCGCTTGCCGCCCTCCTCCACGACGCGAATAGTGGCCCCATCGCCGACTTTGAGTTTCTTGAGATCGTCCAGCGCCTCCTCGGCAACCTCCAGCACGACGGTCTTGCCGTCGTATGCCAGGAGCTCCACCTCCATTTGCCTCGCTTCCGGGTTGACGGCCACCACACGTTCGGTGACCAGATTGAATCCGTCCTTTTTTTCTCCGCCTTTGGGACCGATTTGAATCAATTTCGCCGGAGCTTCATCTGCCATGTCAGCTATCCTTTATCCTAAGAGGTGAACGGTTACTAATCGGCTTTCCATCCGAGACTGGCCAGCACACCCTCGACGGTTTCTCGTACCATCGTATTTTCATCCTCGAGCAACGGCAGCAACGGATCAATGGCTTCTCTGGCCCCTAACCGGGCGAGCGACTCAGCCGCGTTACGGCGCACGAGCCAATCTTCGTCTTTGAGCGATTCAATGAGCGACGGGACGCCGCGCCGATCGCCGATTTTTCCCAAGGCCTCGGCGGCATGGCGGCGCACCATCCAATTGCTGCCCATGAGCCCGTCGATCAAGGCATCCACCGCTCGCACATCGCCGATTTTCTTCAGCACGCGCGCCACATCTTCCCGTAACGTGTTGTCGGACAGCGCCTCGACGAGACCGGGAACCGCGCGCGGATCACCAATCCGCTCCAAGGCCCAGACCGCTGCCGTCCGGACTGCGCCATCTTTGTCGTGCAACGCCTTGACGAGCGGCTCAACCGCCCGCGGATCCTTCAACTTGCCCAGCACCGATGCCGCTTGCTCTCGAATGGCCCATTCGTCGTCCTGCAAAGCCTCCAGCATAAGCTCCACCACCGAAGGCCCGATTCGGACCGCGGCGCTCGCCGCCGCTTCCCGTATCACGACATCTTCATCCGCCATCAGCCCGACTAACCGTGGCAGAGCGTCGACCCCCGCCTGCCCCAAGCTGGCGATCGCATGGTCTCGGAGAGCATCGTTTTCATCCCGCAGCGCGGAGATCAGTTGATCGATGCGATCGGAGTCAGTGTCGTGACTCATCCTGATGAATCCCTTCATGGCTGGCCATGTGGACCCCGGACAAGGCTTCGAGTTTGTCCGCGATCAACCCGGCGTTATAGGCAACCAACCCGTCACGGTCCGTTCGGAGCCGATCGAACAACTCCTTGTGCGGACGCAGAGCTTCCACGTCTTTGATTTTGGCGAGGGCTTCCATGGCATAGACCCGCAGGGGTCTGATCGGAATCGCGTCGAGATAGAGCTGCGTCGGACGGGCGTCGCCGATCAGCCCGAGAGCCTTAATGGCTAGTTCCTTCACCCCCGTATCTTTGTCCTGCTCAAGGCGCTTCATCAACGGCTCCACCGCACGCACATCGGCGATTTTTCCCAATAGGTCCGCAGACGCTTCGCGCACAAGCCAGTCTTCGTCTTCCAGATACTCAATGAGGATTTCCACGCTGGGACGACCGATCCCCAACAGATCGATGACGGTGGCCATTCGAGCTTCTTCCCGCTCACTCGCCCCCTCGATGTCGCGAAGTGCGTTGAACGTCCGGTCGATACGCTCCCGGATTGCGCCGAGTTTTTTTAAGGTTTCGGCCGCAATCTCCCGGACCGCAGGCTGGCCCATGGCGTCGATGAACGCGTCCACCGATCGCGGATCCAGCAATTGATCGAGTATGAGCGCGGCGGTCAGCTGGGCCGCGGGATCGGGATGCTTGAGCATGTCGCATAACGGCGCCACCGCAGTGGGAATGGCGCCAATGAGATGCGTGACCAGCGCCCGCGTCTCCTCGTCCTGCGCCTTCGGCAATAAGGCCACCAGCGCCGCGGCAGTGTCCGCATCCAACACCCCGGCCATTTGCTCCAGTGCTGCAGCCCCGGCCTTTCGCACAGCGTCATCGCCGTCTTGCAAGAGCCCCACCAATGCGACCCCGGCCTGAGGATCTTTGATACGGGCCAGCATGGCCGCGGCTTCTTTCTTGAGCTCGATCGGACCCCCGCGCAGCGCGTCGACCAACGCCTGAACGGCCCGTGGGCCGCCGGCTACGCAGGCCGCAGTGGCCCGCATGCGACGCCAATCTTCTTCGTGGACCAGCTCCGAAATCAGGGTTTCTATCGATTCTTTAGACATCGCCGAGACTACTACCGGTTGAAGTCGTCGCGCGCTTTTTCGAAGAACCGCGTCACAGCCATGATGGTTCAGGGCTCAGATCCTGTTGGGTCTCCAGCCGACCAGGGCCAGAGTCTCTTTCACGTGAGCGTGGAGATTCTCGTCACACGGTCGGGCCAGCAGAGGGAGCAGCCAGGGAACCACTTTTGAGCCGAACTTGGTCAAGGCGGCCGCCGCCTCCGCTCGAGTGAACGTCGGCTCTAACGCGGCCACGAGCGAAGGCAGCGCCGCCTCGTCACCAATGGCTCCCAGCGCACGCACCGCCGCGCTTTGCGTGACCACCTCTTCACTCCACTGATCGCCGCATCCCGCAATCGCCCGTGGCACGTCCGGTGGATTCCTGCCGGCCACCACCTCCATGAGGATCGGCACGGCTCGGCGATCTCCAATGCGGCCGAGCGCCTCAACCGCCAAGGTACGAAGTCCCGGTTCCCTCAGGGTGGTGAACAAGAATTCCACTGCCCTGGCATCGCCGATTTCTCCCAAGGCGCGCACCGCATCCTCCCGCACGGCTGAATCGACATCGTTAAACAGCACCGAAAGCAATGGTTCAACGGCTTTGGGCGACTTGGTCTTGCCCAGGGCCTCAATCGCATGCAAGCGCACTAACCATTCCGCATGCCCGAGCTCCTCCAAGAGCGCAGGAATCGCCGGGTCGCCGATCACCGCGAGTGCACGCGCCGCTTCCTCGCGAACCGCTTTCACTTTATCTTGCAACAACGGCACCAACGCAGGAACCGATTCAGGATCTTGGATCCGTCCAAGCGCCATCGCCGCATGCATGCGCACGATCCAGTCATGACTCGTCAGCGCCCGCTTGAGCGGATCCACCACGCGCCCGTCGGCGATGGACACCAATACCGCCGAAGCCGCCTCTTGAACCGCCAATTCCGGGTCGGTAAGGCAGACGCTCACCGCGACCACCGATGGGGAGCCAATCGACCGCAGGGCGCCGATAGCCGCTTCCCTGACAGACCGATCGTCATCTCTGAGCATGGCGATCAGCGGAGACACCGCCCGGGGATCTTTGAGGCCGCCCAATAACATGGCTGCCTCTTCCCGAATGGCCCAGTCGCCATCCTTCAGCGCCGCAATATGTTCTGAAACCGGGTCCCCCACGGTCACCTCCTGGATGGGGCCGACAACCCTAACACACGGTTTTTCACAGGGTCAACGAAGACGGTGTGAACACTAAAACCAGACGGTCCAGCGGTGACGGCGGGGTCAAGGGAGAGAAGAGTCGTGCCGGATCGGTCAGTGGGATTTGGCCATATCGCCGGATGGTCCAAACCGTCCGGTGTCTCCGAGGGGGCGATCGACGCGAAGGTTGTCCGCCTGGCTGGAACTGATTTCGACTTCCTCGGCTGGCGGGGACCACCCAAGTTTTTCCAAGGTCTCAAGCACGATCAACCGAAGAGCGTCCTTGGCCGTGAGCCGGACCGAGGCATACGAGAGGACGCGCTCCCCTTCCGCTTCAACCTCGGAGGCTTTCGGATCGTAGAGAAATGCAATAAGCGGTTCGATCGCCGTGTCGCCGATCACCGTCAGCGCCGCCGCCGCTTTTTCGCGCAACACTCCGTCCTTGAGCAGCATGATCAAGTCTGGGATCACGCGTGGATCGCGGAACTGGCCCAGCGCCGTGGCCGCTGCCTCCTTAATAAACGCATCCTCACTGACGATACAACCGGGTGTCGGAGACCCTTCCTGTTTGATGCCCTTGCCTTTGAGCGCATCCAGTACAGCGGGCAATGCCCGGGAGTCGCCGATCATCCCAAGCGAGGCGATCGCATGCCGTTTCACGGCCCCGTCCTTCATGGCGTCGATCAGGGAATCGATCGCGCGTGGGTCGCCGATCATACCCAGGGCGATCGTGGCATCTTCCCGCACGGCACGATCAGGATCTTTCAACGCGGCAATCAAGGCATCCACGACTTTGGCGTCTCTGACCCAACTCCGCCCGATCTGATAATCCGTCGTCATCCCCCCCAGCGCACGAGCACAGTGGCACCGAACGACAAAATCCTTGTCCTTGAGTCCTTCAATCAACGGATCAACCGACGGCTGGCCGATGTAGACGAGCGCGGTGCCGGCGGTCTCCCTCACGATCTTGGAGGTGTCCCGGAACAACTTGACCAAGGCCGGGACCGCCTTGGGATCGCCGATTTTCCCCAACGCTTCAGCCGCCGCACTCTTCACGGCTCCGTCGCGGTCTCGGCAAGCCGTCATGAGCGCCTCAACCGCCTGCGCTTCTTTGATCTCTCCGCAGGTCTTGGCCGCGTGCTCCCGAACCCGCCATCGTTCGTCCTTGAGTGCGGTGGTCATGCGATCAAGAATGGCCGGGCCCATTCTTGCCGCTGCCTCAACCGCCTGATTGCGCACTTCCATGATGGAATCGTTGAACAGGCCGACCAGCGCCTCGACCGCCTTCGGGCCGCCGATTTTGGCCACCCCGCAACCGGCGATGGCCCGCACAGACCAAAAATCATCGCTACAGGCGCCTACCAAGGCATCCAAGGTGCTTGGATCACCGAGGTCCGCGAGGGCTTTCGCCGCTTCCTCGCGTGTGGCGTCATCCACGTCTTCAAGCGCTTCTAAAAGGTCTTCTCGGACTTGTGCCATACCATTATGGTTCCTGCTGATAATACGCGTCTCGCTCGCCGCCGTGAGGGTACATGCGTTTACATCGCACAACCAGCGTTTGGGTGCCTCGTCCTTCAATGCATTGGTCGAGGGACTTGGAAAACTCGAGCGTGCCGTCCAACGTGACCGCGAAGGGAAAGTCGAACGTGAAACTGATGAATTTATACTTGCCCGGTTTCAGAAGAAGCTCGCGACGTTCTGAAGTCTTCGGCGCATCCAGTGAGTCGAGATCCGAGTTCCAGATCGAGGGGGTGATGCCCGGAACCTGCCACCAGGACGCCGGGACTAATGTCGTCGCATCGATGGTGATCGAATGTTCCTTCAAATGAGCGGCAGGGGGCCCTGCCTGGGTTGTTGGGGCGGCGACGAAGAGAAACACTGCGCACAGCCAAGTTGAACACTTCATGGTTCTCATCTGAGGTCGAGCCATCAGGGCTTCTCTTGGGAGGCGGTCGAGAGGGCCGCCGTGGTGAATATTTCCTCCACTGGTTGGCTGTCCCATTCGGTGTGGGTTTCAAGCCCCATGATCCGCATGACCGTCGCCCCCGTATCCAGAATCGATACGGGCTGGCGGATCACTTGGCCGTGTTTGATGCCGGGTCCTGACACAAGCCAAGGGACGAGCGGCTGATCGGTCGAGGGCGTGTCAGCCCCAGCGTCCGTTCCCTGCGCGCTGAGCGCCGTGACCATTACAGTCGTGCGGTCAAGCAGCTTATACTCTTTGAACAGATCCAGCACCGATTTCATGGCCGCATCAACGGTTTTCAGCGCACCTCGATACTCTTTTGACGTCCATCCATGGGCGACACCCGCACGCCCTGCCTCCGGTAAATGGACCACCAGCAAGTGCGGCAGGGAGAGAATCGCATGGCCGTATCCATGCCCGCTCGAGGCCTTCTTAAAATATTGTTGGATATAGGCGACGATTTTCTGGGGGCCGCACTCCGGCCGCAGCGCGCCACAGAGCTGATAATCCGTATAGGGTTCGGGCCTCGCCAACTGATACAGGGACTCATCCATGTAGAAAATTGCGCTGTCGCGACCACCGCTGAGATCGAGATAGTCGAACAAACTCGGCGAGCGAGGATATCCGCGGCTAAACTCAAAGCTGTTCCATGTAATCCCGTGCTTTTCCACCGGCATCCCCGTAATCAATGACGCCATGGTAGGCAGACGCAAGGCGGGCGTCACACCGGTGGCGGACCAGGTGACGGCTCCCTCTTTGACCAGCTTCCCAAGTGTCGGCATGGCTCCGCCTTTGAGGGAGGCCTGACTGAACCCTTCCAATACGAACAGAACCACATGATCGGCACCGTCCGGAGAAACCGCCGTGTCGTCGGTCCGAGCCGCACTCGCAGGATCCCCGCCGGTCAGCACACACCACAGAGCCCCCACGCCGATAACAGCCATGCCTAGGCGCCTAAACCAATTCACGACAACCTCGCCGATGATGTGTCAACTCGCAATTTAAGAAGTGGTACCTTATCACGCGAATTTTCATGAAGGCAAGGTGCCACGAGAGACGTCGTCCTCCGTTGCACTTCCGGTTTCAGTTGCGGTAAGTAGGTCCACCCATGCCGACCGAAAACAATTTCCAACATGACGAACTATCTCGAAAAAGCCCTGGGGAACGGCTGACCACCACCGAGTTGGTCGTTGGCGCACAACCGGGCTCGGCGGCATGGACGGAAGCCATCGCCGAGGTCGGCGGTATCCTTCGCGGAGCCGGAGTCCGCACGATCGTCTTCCTCCATGGATCGATACAGGGGACCGATGTGTTCGGCGTCCAACGCTTGGACGAAGTCGGCGGACTCAAACGGGGATACTCGCGAGGGGTCTCCGGTCTCGATGCGTTGCTCGCCGCCATGCGCGAAGGAGACGCCGGGATCCCGGGGCTTCCCAGGGGCCTCAAGCCTCCGTTTCCCGACGACGATTCCGTGAAAACGCTGCTCGACGAACAGCTCGGTGACGCGGCCAATTTCAGCGGACCCTATCTCAACTTGTACCGTACCGCCATCAATAAGTACGTCTCCGGCAGCATCGTGTGCGAGCGGGTCCTGTGGTCGTCGGAACATCATCACCTGGGACGAGCCGTCGCGACCGTCCGCCTGCTTGAAGCACTCCGTGAACGCTGCGGCCGGCAAGGACTCGGCAAGGGAGACAGAATCCTGGTCCTCGCACACGGCCAAGCGGGCCTGCTCCTCGCACTGGCGTCCAACCTCTTGTGTCCCAGTCCCATCACGGGCCGGCCCAGGTTTGTGGGCATCGTGGGGCACTATGCCGCCCAAGCCAATCTACCGGACGCGGCGGCAGCCGCCAGGCGGCTGGAGTCTTTTCCAGCCTGCGGCTCACTGCTCAATGGTGCAACTCTCGATGTGGTCACCATGGGGACGCCGGTCAGATACGGGTGGGATCCGTCGGGGATCGGGAAGCTCCTGCACATGGTGAATCATCGAACACTCCGAACCGACGGCAAAACGTGGCTGGCCAAGATGGAGTTGCCGCAGATCACGATGGAAATGCCGATCGCATGGGGCGGCGACTATGTTCAACAGCTCGCCGTGGCCGGCAGCGACTCCCTGCCGCCCACGGAACAGGCGCAAGCCGCCAATAAAGCGTTGTGGGAGATGGTCGAACCCTACGAGGGGTTCGAGCGCTGGCTGGAATGCGCACGCCGGGCGGTGCGGTTTCCCGGGGAAGGCCGCTGTCTGTCGGTCGATTACAAAGACTGCACGGGATCCGCAAATGTTCGCGAACACTGTTATGGCCACGCCGCCTACACGCGGTTGAATGCCATGCTGTTCACCACCCAGCAGCTTGCGGCCCTGGTGTACGGTTCGCCCTAGCGAAAGGCCGACCTGCCTGAGGGGAGGACCCCGTCGCGACGAACGTGTCGTGGAACGGCTGAATCACTTCTTAAAGATCAGTCTCGGCTCCGTCATGCTTCCCATCGCGACCGCCACCAGTTCCCAGCCATTGGCCCCGAACTCATTCAATGTGGTCTGCATGTTCTGCGTATCCGGCAACACTTCGATGATCCTGTACTGAAAGTGCTTCGGCTCCTGAGCCTTCGCCGCACTGAATCGCCCTTGCACCAAGAAACCCGACCCGAACGCACAGAGCGCGATAATCAGCATCATCACCGCCAGGGACCGACGCATAGGCTGCATGACTCACCTCTCGATGTCTGTTGCGGTTGCCATTGTTAGGGATGCGCCGCTCGCCAGTTTGTCCCGACACCCAGATCCACCTTCAGCGGCACGGAAAGACCAAGCTGTGGCCCCACTCGTTCCATCTCGTGTTTCACCAGCTCCTTCACAGTTTCCACATCCCTGTCCGGAACCTCAAAAATCAGTTCGTCGTGGACTTGGAGAATCATTTTCGCCTGCGGCATGGTTTCATGCAGTCGCTGATGGACCTGGATCATCGCGATCTTGATCAAGTCGGCCGCGGAGCCCTGGATCGGGCTATTTACCGCCATTCGCTCGCCAACCCCCCGCTGGACAGCGTCGCCGCTGTGAATCTCAGGAATCGGACGGCGTCGGCCGAGGATGGTCGTCGTGTACCCTTTGGTTCTGGCCTCGGCGATATTCCGGTCCATCAGTTGGCGCACCGCCGAAAACTTCTCAAAAAAGGTTGCGATATATTTCTTCGCTTCCGCCTGTGAGACGCCGATATTCTGCGAGAGGCCGAACGGGCTGATGCCGTAGACGATGCCGAACACCACGGTCTTGGCAGCCCGCCGCATGTCGCGCGTAATCTGGCTTGACGGGAGCCCAAAGATCTCCATGGCCGTGGCCAGGTGGATGTCCTCACCCTTCGTGAACACGGCGACGAGACGCGGGTCCTGCGAGAGATGCGCGAGGAGACGCGGTTCGATCTGGCTGTAGTCGGCGCAGACCAGCACATGACCCGGTGGTGCGATAAAGGCCTCGCGAATGCGGAGGCCGTAGTCGCCCTTCACCGGAATGTTTTGCAGATTCGGGTCGGTGGACGACAACCGCCCGGTGGCGGCGACGGTTTGATTAAGCGACGTATGGAGCCGCTTCGTCTCCGGATGGATTAACTGCGGAAGCGCGTCCACGTAGGTCGATTTCAGCTTGCTCACGCCTCGGTAGTCGAGAATTTTGGCCGGCAATTCGTGCTGCGCCGCGAGTTGGGTGAGCGTGTCCTCATCCGTTGAATAACCGGTCTTCGTTTTGCGGACAGGCTTCAGCCCCAACTTCTCGAACAGGACTGTCGCGAGCTGCTTGGGCGAATTGATATTAAATTCGCCGCCGGCCAAGACGACGATGCTCTGCATCATTCGTTCGAGTTCGCGTTCGAGCTCTTTGCTGAGTGCGGCTAGCGCGTCGACGTCCAACAGAAATCCATTCCGTTCGATCTCGGCCAGCACCGGCACCAGCGGCATCTCGACCTGCTGAAAGAGCGAGAGGCTTCCTTGGTCGGTCAGTCGATGAAGCATCACCGGTGCCAGCTTGGCGATCACCGCCGCATATTCGGCGGACTGCTCGCGGGAGCGGGCGTCCGCCTCGAACAAGGAGGTCGGTCCAGGAGATATCTGCTCGCGCCCGCTGATCCGCCGGCCCAGCAGTTCAAGGGCCAGCGTGTCCAATTGGTGGTCCCGCCGGTTCGGGTTGAGCAAATAGTCCGCGATCATCGTGTCGACGTAGGGTCCGTCCAGGACAAGGCCGACTCCATACAAGGCGAGGAGCGTGGCTTTGAGGTCGTGGACCGCCTTCAATCTCGTCGTATCCTGGAATAAGCGGGTGATGGGCTTGAGGCGCCCCTGCGCATCAATCGGCATGAACGCTGTCCGGCCCCCGGACGAGAGCGCCAACCCCTGTATCTGTGCCCGAAGGCCCGCTCCGCCCGACAACACACACTGAACGGCGACCTGGCCATCATTGGGTATCCCCTTCACAAAGTCTTCGGCGGTGGCATCGGTTTCAATCGTTTCGACGGCCGTCGCGTGACTGGTCGAAGGAGCAGTGGACGGCGGCAGGGATTTGAGCAGAGTGGTAAACTCCAATTCGCGAAGCAAGTCGGTCAGCTCTGTTTCATGGACCGGCTTCTGTTGAAGCGCTGCTGCGTCAAACGGTACGGAACAATCTGTCTGAATAACCGCCAGTTGCCGGCTCAAACGGGCATTTTCAGCCTGTTCCTTCAGCAAGCTTTGGGTTCTGGCAGGGGTGACCTCGTCGACCCGCTGCAAGAGTTGCTCAACGGATCCGAATTGCACGATGAGCTTCGTGGCAGTCTTTTCCCCAATCCCTTTCACACCGGGAATGTTGTCGATCGCATCTCCCATCAATCCCATGACGTCGGCCACCCGCGCCGGGTCGACTCCAAACCGTGCTCGGCATTCGGCTTCCCCGATCCATTTATCCTTGACCGGATCATAGATACGCACATGGGACGTGAGCAGTTGAAACATGTCCTTATCACTCGTCACGATCACGACCTCGTAACCGCTCTGCTCGGCTTGACGGGCAAAAGTGCCGATGATGTCGTCGGCTTCCAGCCCAGCGACCCGCACGGCCGGAATGGACAGCGCTTCCACGACCCGGTGAATATAGGGGACCTGCGCGCTCATGGCGTCCGGCATCGGCGGGCGCTGAGCCTTGTAGGCCTGGTACGCCTGGTGACGTTGCGTCGGCCCTTTCTCATCGAACACCACGGCCAGGCCGTCCGGCCGGTGCTCACGGATGACCTTCAACAACATGGTCGTAAATCCATAGACCGCGTTGGTCTGAAAACCCTTTGAATTGGTCAGCGGCGGGAGCGCGAAGAACGCACGATAGATGTAGGCGCTGCCGTCAATCAAATAGAGAGTGGGATTGTGCGGTGTCGCAGCCATAGGATAGGTCCGAGCCGAGTCCTCCGACGGGAGAGTCACCTTCTCGATATGGGAGCCAGGATGAGCGGGGGCTTGCCGAATTTTTCGCGCATGCTATTGATGGCGCTCAAGACCGCCGGTTGCCCGATGATCCTGGCTTCCAATTTTCGCTTGCCCGGGAAATCGAGCATGGTCACGCCGATCAACATCGTCAGAATGCCTTGCCCCGGCAGAAACAACATCAAGAACCCGACGAACAGAAAGATGGCTCCGATGACATTCTTGATCAGATGTCCCAACACTCGGAGAACGGGATGGTGGTTCTCCATCCAGGGCCGAGGAACTCGTATGTCGAAAAAATCGGCGGGGATCCGGACGAGAATGAACGGAATCGCGATCAGAGATCCGATAAAAAATACAATCGATAACAGGGTCAGCGTCACGAGTGTTTCAGAGGACACGAATCGGTGAACGGTCGCAAACAGGGCATCCATCGGGCGGCATCCTAACATGCGCCCTGTGGACCCTCAAGGCGAGCCGTCAGGTCGGACTGTGTTTACGCCGATAGGTGACGACAGTTATAATCAGCTCCGCACGGAGTCCGCAATGAATCGTCCCACACCATCGGTTCGTTGGTTCGCCATTTTCGTGACGGCGACCCTTTTCTGGAGTTCGCTCTCCTATGCCGCCGCCGACACCTCGACAGAGACGGAGCTACGGATCGAGATCGCCCAAAAGGGGTTGGGAAAGGAAGTGGTCATCACGCGCGGGAGCGAAGAATGGTTCATGATGATTGAGGTGACGCCGGAAAACACCGTCATTGTCCGACAGGAAAAAGACCATGACCGCTATCTGGTTGACGAAAGCGAAACCCATGATCGCCCGCTAACCTCCGGCGAGGTGGACACCGCCATCGCCGACTACATCAACAGCGTCAAGACACGCGCGCACCGGAAATAAGGCTATGTCCGCCAAACCGAAATTCGTCGTCTTCGCCCACAACGCCACTTACGACAAACTTCATCAGGTGGCGACGCTGGGGATGACGGCCGCGGCCATGGGCAAGGATGTGATCGTGGTACTGCTCTTCTGGACGATCAAGAAGCTGGCGGAAGGCAACATCGACCTCATCGACTTTCCACCCGAATATGCGGCTTCGGCCGAGGAAGTCGCCCGCCTTCTACGAGAAAAGAAGGTGCCGAAGATTTCGGAGATGTTTCAGGACGCGAAGCACGTCGGCGCATTCCGTCTCATCGCCTGCAGTGCCGGACTTGAGTATATGGGCGTGGACGGCGCGGCCGTCGAAAAACATGTCGACGAAGTGCTGGGCCTCCCCGCCATTTTGAGCCTGACAGCCGACGCTGAAACAAAACTCTTCATTTAGCCCTGCCCCACGCCGTCGAAGGGAGCGGTCGTCGGCATCCGCGGATTCTTATCGACTCGTCATCGACTCGTCGTGACGCCAACCCGGTCACAATACTTCGTCAGTTTACATCGGCTGCACCGGGGTGAGACAGGCTGGCAAAGGTTTTGGCCAAACGGCACAAGCAAATCGTTCAACGTGATCCAGTATCGTTTTGGCAAACGATTACGCAACGCTTCCTCCGTTTTCTCAGGCGTCTTGGTTTTGACGTAGCCCCAGCGATTGCTGATACGGTGAACGTGAATGTCCACGCAAATGCCGGGCTTGCGGTAGCCGACCGTCACGACCAGATTGGCGGTCTTGCGTCCCACCCCTGAGAGTGTCGTCAACTCCTCGATCGAATCGGGGACGATTCCATGGTAGACGTCCAAGAGCCGCCGGCAAATCTGGTGAATCGCCTTGGCCTTTGTGCGGTAGAATCCCACAGGAAAAATCGCCTGTTCAATCCGCTTTTGAGGCAGCGTGAGCATGGTTGTCGGCGTCGTGGCCAGGGCAAACAGGCGCATGCTGGCTTCGCTGGTCGTCTTATCTTTTGTCCGCAGGCTCAGGAGACAGGAGATCAGGATATGAAACGGATCATGGTTGGACTCTCTCGCGACGACTCCGACCGCGGGTTCTTGCCATCGTGAGACCTCGCGCCTCACGATCTGGAGGGCAGTGTGGATCTGCTCCTGGCGCATTCGGAGAGTCCCACAAGTTGCCGGTGAGCGGGAATGACGGAGGGAAGGGCGGCGGACGCCGCCGGCTACTCAGGTTTACGTTTCGACAACCACTTCTGGCGTCGCCGTTGCGCCTCGCGCTGCTTCGCCTTTTTTCTTACGCTTGGCTTCTCGTAGTAACGGCGGCGTTTCAGTTCTCGAAATAATCCTTCACCCGCCAGTTTTTTCTTTGCGACTTTCAGCGCTTTCTCGACATTGTTGTTGAAAACTTTGATTTCCATCCGATCCGACTTTCCACTTTCTCAGGCTGCGCCTGTCTGCACCCATCCGCTGCGTTAAGAGGGCGGAGTGTAGCATAGCCCCCTCAGTTCCTCAAGCCGGTCCGCGTTCGTTCGCATCCTTGAATCCATCCCGCTCTTAACTAATTGATTGTTCAATCCTTTCATGTTGACCTGGACGGTATGGCGGGCTGATTCCACCGCCGCAATGGCCATGATCATGGCGACGGTCAGATCGGAATGCAGGGCGGGCCTGGCCGACGAAAGACAGGAAGAGATCAGAAGCCCGGCTTGACAGACCAGCTCGGCGATTTCGAGCGGAACTTCGGTCGCGTGCTGGAGAGCCGCTTCTATCTGGTCCGCTCGCTCCGGCTGCTCCTTCGGGATGGCTCGCGCTCGCGTCACTCTCTCGTAGGCTTGGACATCCAATTGGACAAGTGCATGGAGTCGGTCGCTGAGGAGAAGTAAGGGCTGCTGCACCTCCGGACGATGACCAAGACGGGCACCCATCACACCCAAGGACGCGGCCAAGGATCCCACCAACGCCGCCACACTGGCTCCGGCTGGCGTGGGGTTGGGAGAGGCAACCGCATTGCGAAATTCGGACAAGGACGTGGCGCGGTCGAAGCACCCTGTCACGACCGATCTGATGCGCGCATCCAAGACCTGGCCGGAATCAAACCGTCCGAGCTGCAGGGCTGCAGCCCCGACCTCGTTCAGCGCCTCTTGGGGCACGAGCCCGACGAGTTCGCTGCTGGCGATGTCGACCTCGAAGGCGGCGGCTTCTGTCTTCACGGCTTCGAAGGCCACATGCAGCGGCATCACATGATAGTCGGTCACATTCATGGCCACCTGCACCAGACCGCGGCTGCTCAATTCCACCCCAATGGCTTTGAGGCATGGCCATCCCCCGCTGGAGTGCCGGATAGACTTGGCAATGGTTCTGGCAATGTCGACATCGGTGCTGCGTAGATTGACGTTGAATGCAATCAGGGGCCGCCGAGCTCCGATAACGGTGGCTCCAGCCGTCTGGTGAGGACGATGGGGTCCAAAATCCGGAATCCATAAAGGATCGGACTCCATTCTTGAGGCCAAACCATGCAAGCCTCCTTGGCGAATCGCTTCCAATCTGATGCGGGCAGGTTGTGTTGCCGCCGCCTCATACAGAAACACAGGAATGCCCAGTTCCGTCCCGACCCTCTGCCCGACGGTTCTGGCCAGTTGCACACACTCGTCCATGGTCATGCTCTGAACGGGGACGAACGGCACGACATCGGTCGCGCCGACCCGCGGATGCGCCCCGTGGTGCTGATGAAGGTCGATCAACCCCGTTGCTGTTGTGATCGCGCGGAGCGCGGCCTCGCCAACCGCTTCCGGCGGCCCAACGAAGGTGAGCACCGCCCGGTGATGGTCCGGATCCATGGTGTGGTCCAACAGATACACATCCGGCACAGAATTCACCGCCGCCATGAGCGCCTGGAGGGTCTCCGGATTTCGGCCTTCGCTAAAGTTCGGCACACATTCAACAAGACGGTTCATGGCCTCTCTTCCACCGGCACGCCCGCCAACAGACAAAAAGCCGGAGAGAATGCCTATTCCCTCCGGCTTTCTTCACGACGATGAGTCGCCGAGACGACTACTTCGTCTTTTTGACAAAGGCCTTGTAAATTCGGCCGGATGTGGCCTGTTCTTCTTCAAGACCGAGCATCTCATGCCCCGTGGTTTCACACCAGGCGGGCATGTCCTTTTTGATGCCCTCGTCATCGGATACCACTTCCAAGATCTGTCCCAGTGACAATTCCTTGATTTTCTTTGAGGTTAGAATGATGGGCATGGGACAAAAGTACCCTAGCGTATCGAGTTTGATATCAGCTTTCATCGTGATGTCCGTCTGGTTGGTGGCTATCGCGCGTCAAATTAGGCACTACTTTAGGCACTACTGCGGAGCCCGAGAGCCGCTGTAATTTATTGGCTATACAAACTATATAAAAAGGTTCACGCTGCCTTGCTTGGCTTCTGCCAGATACGTCGTCACACCGGCAAACTGATCGATCCCATCGATCAGGGTCTCCTTGCTGATCCCCATGAGCCCCATGGTTGTGGTGCAGGCGATAAAGCGCACGTCCAAATCAAGGGCCGTCTGCATCAGTTCAGGCACGCCCGGCATACGGTTCTGCTTCATTACTTTCTGCATCAACCGTGTGCCAATCCCCCCGAAATGAAAACGGGACAAGGGCAGAGTTTCCGCGCCACCTTTGTTAAGCAGCCCGAACATCCGGCGCAGCCAATCTTTAGCGGAACTCGTGGCACCTTTTCTGCGGATGGTATTCAATCCCCAAAACGTGAAAAAAACCGTAACCTGCATACCCATCGCGGCCGCCCCGGTGGCGATGATAAACGCCGCCATCGCTCGATCGAGATCGCCGCTGAGCAGAACGATCGTGACCCTATCAGGTTTTGATTCCTCTAACTGAGCCAGAGTTGTCGTCGGCTCGATATGTGTGACATTCATGCAACCACCTCAAAAATCACGGATTGTTCGATTTATGCACTGAACAGAATATAGAATAGTATGGGGTCGTTTAGAGTGTCAAGGAAACCGGCTGCCAGCTTGACCTTCGCAAAACGACCCGTTATAGTGCCCAGCCCAGTGATAGTCCTTCTACCTTCCTTTGGATGAATACACAGCTCGCTCCAGATATCGTGTCCACGAAGAGCGCTCCGCTGCTTGGGTTGTGGTACCCGGCAATACCGAGCGATCGCCTGCGTGCCGGATCGATGCAAGCGCTGACAATGCTCAACCTTCCGGTGCTCCTGTGTCGAGATCGCCAGGGGTGCTTGGCGGCCATGCGCGACATTTGTCCCCATCGCGGTATGCCGTTGTCGTTTGGTCGATTCGACGGCGAACGAGTGGAATGTCCCTATCATGGGTGGCAATTCGACACGAAGGGGCGCTGCCGCCACATTCCCGCGCTGGTTCCAGGCGATCGCCTTCAAATCGACAAGGTCGGCATCGCCATGTATGACGTCGGCGAGACCGATGGAATGATCTGGATCAACCTCCCTGACGAACGTGGTGGGTCTGCGCCATTACCGCTGCTCCCTCGATTACCCTTGCCGTCGGAGCCTCAGCAGTCCTTTCACATTTCGATGACCTATACCTGCACACCTGACGACGGCATCATCGGATTGATTGATCCGGTCCACGGTCCGTTTGTCCATAGCTGGTGGCGCAGCGATGCGCGCATGCACGAAAAGACGAAAACCTACGAACCGATTCCGAACGGGTTCCGGATGGTAGCCCATCAACCCGCGAAGAACAGCGGCCCGTTTCATTGGTTGCAACGATTTTACGGCGGGCCGCTGACCACCACCATCGATTTTCTCTTGCCGAATCAACGGGTGGAGCTCATGCAATGCGGAACGTTCTGGGTCGCCAACCGGCTGATGGCGACCCCGGTCAACGACATGGAATGTCGCATTGATTTCTCGGCGCACTGGCACGGACTCAGCTGGGTTCCGTTTGGCAATTTCATCTTCCGCTCTCTCACCAAGATGTTTCTTGGTCAGGACGAACGGGCGATGAAAAATCTTGCCGTCGGCTTGCGGCACAAACCGTCATCCATGTTCCTCGGCGACGCCGACATGCCGGCGAAGTGGTATTACAAGCTCAAAGCTGCCTATCTGGCCTCACTCCAGACCGGGCTTCCCATGGAGCATCCGCTGAAAGAGCCTGTTACGCTCCGGTGGAGAAGCTGATCAGCGTGGCGACCGTCAGGGTGATGGTTCCTCCGATGCCAACAGAAGTCCCATGGCCCGCCGGATCTGATCCCGACTCCCCAGGAGGACAAGCACGTCCCCGGCCACTAACTTCGTCTTAGTTGAAGGATTCGACTCCGTCACTCCCCCTCTGGTCCACGCAATCACCGAAGCCCCGGTTCTTGGGCGCAACGCCAATTGTGCGAGGGTCTTTCCCGCAGCGGGAGAATCCTCTTCAACCCGGCACGTTTCGACTTCCACATCGCTGAGCGTGCCGCCGCGTAGATGATGGGCCAGTTCAGGAAGTTCGCTTCGCCGCAGCAGGGCATAGCCTTCCCGCCTAATCTGCTCAGCCTTCTGCATGACAAAGTCATGAGGCATGTTATAGGTCCGCAACACCAAGGCAAAAATTTCTATCGATGTTTCGAACTCTTCCGGCACGACATCATCCGCACCCAATTGATGCAACTCCTCCAGTTCGCGCAAATAACGCGTCCGGACGACGATGTGAATCTTAGGATTCAATCCGCGCGCCACCTGCACGGTGCGGCGGGCCATAAACGGATCCGAGATCGCCACGACCATCACCCGTGCGTCTTCAATTCTCACATGCCGAAGGACGGTGGGATTGGTGGCGTCTCCATAATACAGCGGCACGCCGTGCTGCGCCTCTCGCCGCACCGTGTCGCCATCCAAATCCAAGGCCACGTAGGGCACTTCCGTTTCCCTGAGCACGCGCGCGAGGTTCCGTCCGTTCAATCCATACCCCACGATGATCACGTGGTCCTTGATGCGGAGATGCCGTCCTTCCGACTCCAACATATGGGCGGTCGTGCGCTTAGGGAACCACCGCCGCACTCGTTGCACCGCCTCCACCCGCCTCGCCACGTGCGGCGACCACTGCATGAGAAACGGTGTGATGATCATCGAACTGATGGAGACTGCAAGGAACACTTGATAGGGGACGCCGGAAAGGAGCCGATGTTCCTGGCCCACCTGCGCAAGAATGAAACTGAACTCGCCGACTTGGGCCAATCCGATGCCGGCCATGACCGCTGCCCGAGGCGGTGCCGCCACCGCCAAGACGGCCCCGGCGCCTGCGACGAACTTGATCACCAGAATCGCCGCCAACAATCCCGTGACCACACCCGGATATTCCAATAGCACTCTCCAATCCATCAGAATGCCGATGGAAACGAAGAAGAGGCTGTTGAAACTGTCACGAAAGGGGAGCACTTCGGCCATCGCCTGATGGCTGTACTCCGACTCCGAGATCACGAGGCCCGCAATAAATGCCCCCAAAGCCAGAGACAACCCACCTAAGGAAGTCAGCCAGGCAATGCCGAGACAGAGCACAATAATCGTCAATAAGAACAACTCCCGGCTCCGGCTGCGGACGATGTGTTCGAGCAATTTGGGCACCGCATACCAGGCCGCGGCCACCACCAAACCGACGACCACGACGGACTTCCCCAGCGTCATCACAATAGAAAACGCCGCGTCTTCGCTGGGGCTCGCCAGGATGGGGGTCAACAGAATCATCGGGACGACGGCCAAGTCCTGAAAGATGAGGATGCCGATCGTGGCGCGCCCATGCAGAGAATCACTTTCTCCGCTGGCTGCCAACGCTTTTAAGACGATGGCAGTGCTGCTTAGCGACAGCAGAAATCCCCAAAACACTCCTTGCTGCCACGGAAATCCGGCCGCCGAGGCGATCAGCCAGACACTCGAGACCACGCCGCCGACTTGGATTGGCGCGGCGATGAACAGCAACCGTCGGAGGGAAGCCAGCTGGACCAATGAGAATTCAATGCCGATGGTAAACAGCAGCAACACCACGCCGATTTCCGCTAAGACCTGCACGGTTTCGATGTCGGAGATCAGGTTGAACCCATGCGGACCGATCAACGACCCTGCCACTAGAAATCCCGCAATCGGCGGGAGCCGAAACTGATGAAACACAAAGACAACCGCGATCGAAACCGCAAAGATCACCAGCAGATTGCTCAGAACCTCGAAGTCATGCATCAGCAGCGGTCTTTCATCGGTGAATCGCTCGTTACGGGAGGAGTTGACCACGAAATGATCGGTCGAGTCGACTCGAATACCGCCGGCAGGATACCTGACACACCCCTGATCGACAAGACCGCGTATTGAGTGATCGAAAATCAGACCGGCGAGGTTTTCGTTGCATGTTGTGCTTGTCCTCTGGGGCGGGCGGCATTCACATCAGATCGTGACGTCCTTCAGCGCCGGCGAAGCTGCACGAGAACTCCCCTCCAAAGAGGCATAGACTGAGAATCAAGGCATTGCGTAGGGTGTGCGTACACTCACGCGAACGACCACGGGGCGATCAGGCACCAGCTGTCTTCGCAATCCATTCGTGGAGGTGCCCAATGCGACCGATGTATCTGGCTCTGGCTTCCGTTGCGATCATCGCCGTTTGTCACACACCGCCGGTGGCGGCCGATACCCCTTCCAGCCACCCTACCGATGCTGAAGAGCCGACGAGCACCTGGGAGTGCCCACAAGCGGACGGCACTGTGATGTATACGAACAAGGAGAAGCCGGAGTGCCGAGCGTTGACACTCAAACCCCTCTCAGTGGTGCCCAATCTCGAGCACATGCCGGTCATTCCGCATGCCGTCGCCGCCATGCCCCCCTATCCGAATCCTTCCTATCTGGATCGATATCCGGGCAGCGAGCGTCAGCCCGTCCCCGAGTGGGCGCGCGATTGGCGGGCCAGCATTGCGCCCGAGGGATCGGCACAGGAAGAAGTGTGTTCCCTGTTTTCAGAATGGATGCATCTGGTGCAGAAAACCCGCGGCGGATTCTTTTACGGAACCGATCCCTCCTACGGCGGGGATGTGACCGGGCGCAACCAGTGGGTCCCGAGCCAGTCCTTTTACGACAATGCCCGTTATATCGCGCTGTCACGCATCTTCGGGACAGGGTTCGTCCCCGTTGGCTGTCGGTGACCGCCTCCTACACGAGCGGCCGGGCTATTGGCTTCGGCCGCCCCGTTCCTGTCTAGACTCGATAAAATTCCCGATACCAAGAGACGAAGCGGCGGATCCCTTCCTCGATGGGAGTGGCCGGGTGAAAGCCCACCTCACGTGTCAGGTCGTCCACATCCGCATAGGTGGCCGGCACATCGCCCGGCTGCATCGGCATGAGTTTCTTCTCCGCTGTCTTTCCTATCGCCCGTTCCAACACCTCAATGAAACGCAACAACTCCACCGGCTGGTGATTGCCGATATTGTAGACGCGCGCGGGAGCGGCGCTGCTGCCGGGGTCCGGTTTGTCGCCCGACCATGACGGGTTCGGCGCGGCGGGATGATCCAACGTACGGATCACGCCTTCGACGATATCGTCCACATAGGTGAAATCCCGCTTCATCTTGCCGCTATTAAAAACCTCGATCGGGCGACCTTCCAGAATCGCCTTTGTAAAAAGAAACAGCGCCATGTCGGGTCGTCCCCATGGCCCATACACCGTGAAGAAACGCAGCCCCGTGCACGGGAACTGATAAAGATGGGCGTAACAATGGGCCATTAATTCGTTGGCTTTTTTACTGGCGGCGTACAGCGAGACCGGGTGATCGACATTGTCATGGATTGAGAACGGCATCTTCGTATTGCCGCCGTACACGGAACTCGACGAGGCATAAACCAGATGCTCGATACGGCTCTGGCGACAGCCCTCTAAGATGTTGAGGAAGCCTTCGATATTGCTCTCGGTATAGGCATGGGGATTCACCAGCGAATAGCGCACTCCTGCCTGTGCCGCCAGATGCACGACCCGCTTGAGCGAGTGATCCGCAAAGAGATCGCGCAGACCGTTGCGGTCGGCCAAGTCCAGCTTGTGAAAGTGAAAGCGTTCGTCGGACGTCAGGCGGGAGAGTCGAGCCTCCTTCAAGCGGACATCGTAATAACCGTTGAGGTTGTCGAGACCGATGACGTGATCGCCTCGATCCAACAATCGCCTGGCCACATGATAGCCGATAAACCCCGCCACGCCGGTGACTAAAATGGAGCCTGCCGAACCGCTCATCGCACCTTCTCCTTGCAATCCTTGTTGAGATTATGGCCGCCCGCCCGACCTCATGAACGGGGGATCCCCAAAGTCCAGGCGGAAGAGGGTCAACGGCGAGAGCCGTTCTTCCATCTCCACGACCTCCGTACGCCCGCCGGCAGAGACGCGAAACACCTCTAACGCACGCGCGTAATGATACCCGCACTGTTGCGCCTGGAGAAGCTCTCTCAGATTTTCCGGCGGTTCCCAATGGGCCGTCAACAGCGCCGTCCTGGCCGGATTTCTGCGACTGAACATGAAGGACAAATGATCCGGGTACCATTCGGCTCCGCCCGTGGCATAGGACACGAACAAATTCGCACGGGCAGCGGCGCAGACGTCGGCAAGATAGGCGTTGGTCAAGTATCCGTTTTCTCCGACGTCCAGCCACTGTCCCGGATGGGATAAGGCGGCATGCGCCGCATAACTCCTGACCTCCCGCAACTGTTGCTGAGACGCGCAGACCAGTGAGATCGGACCGTACTTGTCCACCAACTTCCGGATGACCCCGTCCTTGAGGGCCGACCGGCCATCGTTGGTCGGGCCGCTGTCCGCATGCACGAGGACATTGTGCCCTCGATCGGTGATCAAGTAACAATTCCTGGGCATGCCCAAGTCGCAAGGATCTTCCCCATAAAACGGCACCGACACCACCGCTCCGCCTTCGAACGGCCAACTCTCGCCATGAGCCAATTCGATCACATGACCGAAACCTAATTCACGCAGCAAGGACAGATAATCGTAATAGAGGCTCTTTCGATTCCGCCGGCTGGGGACGATGATCGGGGTGTCTTTCGCAAGGTGGAGCAAGGTCCGCGGATCGACATGGTCGTCATGATCGTGCGTCAGAAAGACGGCCGCAGGCTTTGGCAGCAGTCCTCCCCAGAGCGACGGCACGGACGATTCGGCAAACCAGGGCAACAACCAGGGATCGAACAGCAAGGCCTGCTCGCGTTGCCGGTACAACAGTGCGGCATGTCCGAGATGCACCAGGTCCTGATCATGAATGACCTCGAACCAATGTTGTCGAATCGATGTCTTGGGTGCCGTGAGGAGACAATCATATTGCTTGAGCGTCTCCAGCACGCGCAGGAGGACTCCCTGCGCGTCCCGGGCGGCCGTCGTGACGATGGTGTTGATTTCCTCGGCTTGGTGTGTCCCGTCGAGCATGCCGAGCACTTTCCCGAGCAGGGGCCCGAGCGGACGTTCGCCAAACCCGATGGGAATGGCCTCCCGTTTGACGGAATGGAAGATACGGAGACCGCCGTTCGTCACCATAGCCGACCGGGTCGGATCGGTCGCAAAGTCCCAAGAAAAGGTGCCGTCTGGACGGCGACCGCACCGAATATGCTGCTGCAAGTAGGGGCGCGAGTTGACCAACTCGCCATAGGCATCCTCCAGACGCCGTCGGCGTTCCGGGTCATCCAAGGGCGCGCGGTGCGCAAAGACATCACTGATCGCAGTGTCGACACAACTGGACAGCAGCCCGTGGGCTTCGTGCAGACTCGCGACCACCTCGGGAGCCACCCCCGCGATGAAGGGAAACGGCCCTGGCGGTTCACCGCTTTCGAGTTGCACCCAACACCAGGGAGCCAGACTGATATAGTGGTGCCGCGGCAGGCTGTCCCAGAGTTTCATACCAGTGGCGAACTCTGCGTCATCAGAGACGAAGGGGGGAATGTGCGGTAATCGTTCCGCGCCGCGCTCATCACCGGGCACCCTTCCCTTCCCATTGAAGTGGACTAATCGCCGGTTCAAACAACGCTTGAATCACGATGCCGTCCGGGTCTGCAAAATAAAACGAATAGCTCCCGTCACGATGCTGTCGAGGCGGCTTAACGATGTGGCCGCCCAGCGAGGCAATTCTCGCCATGACCTCCTGATACAGGCGGTCCACCGCGCCGGGACTTTCCGCAATCACTCCGAGATGGTCAAGCCATTGGCTCCCCGCGGCCTGAAACGACGCCATGTCTTCAGCGGCAATTTGATGCAACGCCAGATTATCGGAGCCTGAACTAAAATAGACATTCTCGGCGTCCGGTTCCCAGACCACTCTCATGCCGAGCAATTGCTCGTAGAACCGGCGTGATCGCGGAAGGTCGGTCACCCGAAGCGCCAAATGACGAAGCCCTCGATGGAGCGGTGCAGTCATGGTCTCGATTCGCCGTGTGGGATCGTGTGCGCCATAGTAGGTGGGGGGTCTCGGTTTCGTCAACGATTAATCCGTGTGTTCGTCCACCGTCCAACTCGCGCGGCGGCTGTCTCTTCTCCAAGCCGCTATGTTACGATAGGCCTCTCGTTGTTTCAGCAAAGGAGCACGGAATGAAGTTGGGGTACGTCATAGTGGGTTGCATCCTATGGGTCCTGCAACTGACCACGGTGTTGGCCGGAACTCCGTCGGCGGCGCCTGCCAAAGAGACCACGGGAAAGGACGGATCGTCTATGGTCCTGGTCCCGGCCGGCTCGTTCCCTATGGGTGTCCCTCAGGGTGATCGTGACGGTGGACGAGACGAGTACCCACGGCACGACGTCTACGTGGACGCGTTTTATATCGACAAGTATGAGGTGACCAACGGCCGATATGTGGAATTCGTCAAGGCCACCGGTCATCGTGTCCCACAGAATCCACGGAATGCCACTCGCAATCTTTGGCAGGGCGACACCATCAGCGATTCGCTGGCGGACCGCCCCGTGATCAACGTCGACTGGTCCGATGCAGACGCCTACTGCAAGTGGGCCGGCAAGCGATTGCCGACAGAAGCCGAATGGGAGAAAGCGGCGAAAGGCACGACCGATCGCCGCTTCCCTTGGGGCAATGTCGAGCCGACCAACAAGCATCTGAATTTTAATCAGCAATGGGTCGGTGAAAAGACGTTGATGCCGGTGGGCAGCTATGAAGCCGGTAAAAGTCCGTTCGGGGTCTATGACATGGCGGGCAACGTCTGGGAATGGGTCAACGATTGGTACGATGCCCGGTATTACGAAAAGAGCCCGGCCAAGAATCCGAAAGGCCCGGACACCGGTACCAAGCGGGTCCTTCGAGGTTCAGGCTGGCAAAACGAAACGCCGACAGTCCGCATCTTCACCCGCGTCGATAGTGATCCGACGATTCGAAACGAGTCGACGGGGTTTCGGTGTGCGATGGATGCACCGCGGTCATGAGACCAGTCGTTCTGTCGATGATCGGGTGAGTGTGATGATGTCCGATCATGACACCGCCAAATCAAACTTTTCAGGCCTGAAAGTCGCCGCGTTCGAATCGAGAATGGCCGGCGACCTCACCCGGCTGATCGAGCGGTACGGAGGCACTCCGCTCGTGGCCCCGGCCCTCCGTGAAATTCCGCTTGACGACAACTCGGCTGCGCTGAAGTTCGGCGTGCGCTTGATGACTGAGCGCGTCGATGTGTTGATTCTGCTTACCGGTGTAGGCACCACCGCGCTCTTCAACCTGCTCAAGAGTCGGTACCCCTGGTCATCCATCGTCGCGGCCTTGAAACAGACGGTGGTCGTCGCCCGCGGCCCCAAACCGGTCGCGGCCTTACGACCCTTCCAGCTTCACCCGACGTTAACCGTCCCCGAACCGAACACCTGGGTCGATCTCATTTCCACCCTGGACGAATACCGGCCGGTGCAAGGCTTGCGGGTGGCGGTCCAGGAATATGGGGTGTCGAATCCGGAGCTGTTGGAAGCGCTCACACAACGCGGCGCCGAGGTCTTCCCCGTCCCGCTGTATCGATGGGCCCTGCCCGACAACCTCGAGTTGTTGCGAGAAGCCTTGGACCGAGTGATTGCGCGCGAGGTCCAGGTGATGCTGATTACCAACGCCGCGCAAGTCGACCATGTGATGCAGCTGTTGGAGCAGGACAGGAAAGTCGAGCCGTTTCGAACGGCGCTCGACACCATGGTGATCGCCTCGATTGGACCCACTGCCAGTGAGCGCCTGCGCCGCTATGATCTGCCGGTCGATTTAGAGCCGACCCATCCGAAAATGGGGGTGTTGGTGAAGGAAACGGCCGCCCGCGCGTCCTCACTTGTGGAAGCCAAGCGAGGCCCATCGACGGGCACACCCTCCGACAAGAGCCCGCATTAGCAGGTTGGTCAACACACCTGTGGGCCATGCGAACCATGTCGGATTGTGAACGGTCACAGGCGGCATGGAGAGTCCCGCAGACCGGTCAAAACGGCAAGCGCGGCGGACGCAGGGCCGCCGCGCGGATACGTGATGGCATGTTGGTGCGCGCCGCCGAGAGGGTGAGGCGGCAGGGTCCCCGCGAGAACAAGCCTGTCAGGTCCCGATCGACGGATGCGGAATGGGGAGATGCACCGTGAAAATCGAGCCTTTCCCGACGTGGCTCTCGATCGTCACACGCCCGCCATGACCTTCAACGATCTCTTTGACGATGGGAAGTCCTAATCCCGTGCCGCCCGACACCTTGGCCCGCGCCCCATCCGTTCGATAAAACCGCTCGAATAGAAACGGCAGGTGCTCCGGTTCGATGCCGTGGCCGCTGTCCTCGACGGCGATACGCACGCAATCCGCATCGTGGCTCAAACGAACCGTCACCGCGCCGCCGGGCGGCGTGTATCGGAGCGCATTGTCAATCAGATTGATCACCGCTTGTTTCAGCCAGTTCGGATCCGCCGACACGATCGGGACCGGAACCGCCTGAAGGGTGAGCCGGATGTCCCGGTCGTCCGCCAAGATGGCCAACTCGGCCAACAAATCCTCCAACAGGGGATAGAGGTCGATTGGGATCCGCGCGAGCACCGTGCGGTCACCGGCAAATTTCGTCAGTGTGAGCAGCGAACGTGTCAAGACGATCAGCCGTTCAACCTGCTCCAAATTGCCGATCAACACCTCTCGATACTCGTCCGCCGGACGCGGTTTTTGTAGAATCACTTCGATCGTTCCTTGCAGGACGGTCAAGGGCGTCTGGAGTTCGTGCGCCGCATGGTCGACGAACCGCCGCTGGCTCTCCCCGCTTTTGACGAAACGCTCCATCGTCGAGTTGAAGGCCCGGGTCAATCGCTGAAATTCGGCATACGGAGAGTTCAGGCTCAATTGCGCAGGCACCTCGGCCACCGACATGCTTTCGGCCATCCTGCTCAGTTGCTCGATCGGCAGCAACACCTTCCGTGACAACCATGCGCTTCCGATCCACGCCATACACAGCATACCGCCAGAACCGGCCAACAGCAGGACCAAGAGCCCCTGGAGAGTTTTCTCGGCAAATGACAATGGCACCTCGGCTCGGAGAATGTAGCGCATCGGACCCTGTCGCGGGATGGGCAGGAAGAGGCGCCGCACGGGCACCCGATCTTCCCGTTCCGACGTTTCGAACACATGCGGCGCGGCGATCAGCACGTCTTTGACGGTATCGGCCAACGGGGCTGGATCCATCACATCCGTGCCTTTCCACACCAGCGAACCGTCGGCGGCAAAAATCAGCACGGCATGAGAAACATCCTGAAGTTCCTGACGGGTCTCCTGGCGGTCATCATCGGCCGGCACCAGGACCTGCGCGCCTCGCAAGATCGCTTCCGGATTCTGCTCTACAATGCCGGCCAAGGTCGTTGCCAGCCCGAGCAGCCGCCCATCGATGAAGTGATGCACCAATGTGCGAAAGCCGCTGTAGACAAGAAAGGAGAACAACAGGAGCAGTCCCGCGACCAGAAGCACGGCGGATCGACGAATGACTCGGTGGAGGGCATTCATGCCTACCCCTCCGGTTCTTCCAGCCTGTAGCCCACGCCCCGGACGGTGGTAATCAGAGCCGGCGAAAACCCCTTGTTGATTTTGGCCCGAAGGGCGCGAATGTGCGCATCGACGATATTGGTCAAGGGGTCATAATTGATGTCCCAGACATGGTTGATGATCGCAGTGCGGGTCAGCACCCGATTTTTGTTGCGGAGGAGAAACTCAAGCAAGGCATACTCCTTGTTGGTGAGAAGAATCTCTTTCCCCCCTCTCCACGTCCGACGCGAAACAGGGTCAAGCTCCAAATCGAGCACCAGGAGCCGAGCCGATTGCTGGGAGCCGCCGCTCCGTCGCAGAAGGGCCCGGACGCGGGCCAGCAGCTCCGTAAATGCAAAAGGCTTCGTCAGATAGTCGTCCGCGCCGGTGTCCAGCCCCGAGACCTTGTCTTGCACCGTGCTACGGGCCGTGAGCAGCAGCACCGGGGTGGAGTCATCCATCCGCCGAAGTCGTTGGCAGAGCGCCAGCCCGTCCAGCTTCGGCAGCATGATGTCGAGGATCAGGAGGTCATACGCGATCTCTGAGGAGAATCGAAAGCCTTCCTCCCCATCGGAAGCCACATCGACGGCATAACTCTCCTCCTTCAATCCTTTGGTGATGAACTGCGCCAGGTCGGCGTCGTCTTCAACCAAGAGAATCCTCATGTCAACTCCCTCCACCACCATGGGGGCGGTCCCTGGAGCCGGTCCCCGGCTCGCGGCAGTACGCCAAGCCCCCAACTCCAGTGGCGGTCACCCTAGGAATCCACCCTGCACTCTACCGAACACACAGACCCGGCGCCTAGGCTCGGCACGCATCTTCTGAGAATTCCTCTCTCTTGGCGCTCTTTCATGATTCCTTCATCATTTCTTCATCTTGGTATGCTACATCATAAAGGCTGCACAGATACCATGAGCCTGTCCGGCACGCTCGAATCAGCACCCCGACTAAGGAGCTCTGTTGATGCGGGACATTGCGGGGAATTATCGCGCCCTCCTGGCGGTCACCAACGTCCTGAACTCTCAGTGCGATACAGACAGTCTTTGGCACGCGATCACCGACCGCATCCGGAAAGTGATCTCGTGCGAACGAGCAGGCATCACGCTCTATCATCCCGACGTCGACTCCTTTCGGTTTTATGCCGTCGAAACCAGCCTGCCCAATCGCGTCTTGCAGCGCGATGCGGTGATCCCCAGAGCCGGCAGCGCGGTGGGGTGGGTCTACGAGCATCGGACCATCCATGTGCGGCCGGACCTCATGCAGGAACGGCTGTTCTTAGAAGACGACTATTACGTGCAAGAAGGGTTGGGTCGCATGATCAACCTGCCCCTTGTGGTGAAGGACGCCTGCATCGGCACGCTCAATATCGGCAGCGTGCAACGGGGGACTCCCGAGATCGAGGAAGTGGACTTTCTGCAGTTGGTTGCAACCCAGATCGCCTATGCCATTGATCATGTCAAAGCCTATGAACAAATTGACCACCTCCGCCACAAGTTGGCCCGCGAGAACGCCTATCTCGTCGAAGAGCTGAAAGAGACGCATAACTTCGGCGCGATGATCGGACGGAGCGCCTCGTTCCGCAAAGCGCTGAGTCAAGCGGAGGCGGTGGGACCCACCGCGACGACGGTGTTGATCACGGGCGAGACGGGCACGGGCAAGGAATTGATGGCCCGAGCCATTCACGAGCTGAGTTCTCGAAAGGACAAACCCTTCATTCGCGTCAACTGCGCGGCCCTGCCGATGGGATTGATTGAAAGCGAATTGTTCGGCCATGAACGCGGCGCGTTCACGGGGGCCGACCAACGGCGTCCCGGGCGCTTCGAACTGGCTCATCATGGCACATTATTCTTGGATGAAATCGGCGAACTGCCCGTGGACGCGCAGGCCAAGCTGTTGCGTGTCCTCGAAGACGGGTTGGTGGATCGCATCGGCGGCACCCGTCCGGTGCCGGTGGACGTGCGGGTCATTGCCGCCACCAACAGCGATTTGGTCGCCGCCGTGCAGGAAGGGCGTTTCCGGTCCGACCTCTACTACCGCCTGCACGTGTTTCCGATTCTGCTGCCGCCGCTCAGAGACCGACGGGATGATATTCCGTTGTTGGCGCGCCATTTCCTGGAAGCGGATCGCGTCAAGCTCAAGCGGCCGGTACTCGAGCTGAGCGCCGACTCCATGGAACGCCTGTCGAATTACGACTGGCCGGGAAATGTACGCGAACTGCAGAACATCATTGAACGAGCGGTGATCTTGGCCGGGTCTCCGGTGGTGTCAATCGACCCTCAAAGCCTCATGGCAGCGGGCCCATCCGGCGAGGAATCCCCCAATTTAATGGATCTGGAGCGTCGCCATATTCTTCGCGTGTTGGAATCCACACACTGGCGCATTTACGGGCCGGCAGGCGCGGCTACACACCTCGGGATGAATCCCAACACACTGCGTAGCCGTATGAAGAAATTGGGCGTGCGACGACCGGGTTTCGACCCGCCGGACTACCGGGCGGCGGACGAGGAGAGCGGAACGCGTCGGCTGTCAGCACACCCTTCGCGGTCGAGCCCGATCGTTCGGGAAACGGCGTTGGAACGATGAGCGGGATCTGCTTGTGATCCGGTGACAGGACGTTCAGGCGTATCGGGTCATCTGCGCGGTCATCGCCGCCCGGGAACGCCCGGTGGTCCTCCCAATGCCGATGCCGCAGGCGACTCCGCCGATGGCCGTCACCGGAAGCCCCCATCGGACCCATTGGACACGTCGCTCGTTATCTCGATCCCAGTCACGCTGCCGATCTTCCAGCCGGCGGTCTAATTCCTGAAATGCCAAGGCAATGGTGTTTGCCAGCGCCAGGCCTTCTCCACCTCTGATATAGGCCAAGACCGCTTCTTCCTCTCCACGCTCAACATCCAGTGTGAGCCGGCGCTTGGTTTCGAGTAACTCCGTCACACGGGCATGCAGGACCTGCATGCGTCCTTTGAGATCCGGTTGCGCCGCCGTCAACTGATCAAGCCTTTCCAAAACCCGGGGAATTCTTCCTTCCGCCGAGACCATCGGCCCGAGAAACGTCGATTGCCTCATGAGTACATATCCTCGAAACCCGTTTTCCACGTCGGCCACCAATCGCTCAAGGCGAAGGACCTCTTGCTTAAATTGGGCCTGGCTGTCCCGCCGCTCATGCATCGCAAGCCATTGTTCGACCAAAGCGGCCTGGATACCGAGCAGGCCGAGAAACAATGCTGCCGCAAGCAGCACGAGCGTCCTTCGTTTATCCATGTCTTCAGGAACTCCCCTATTCCCATGACCGTGGTCTTCTCCATTGCACCCAGCTCTTATCGTTGGGAGAGGCTCTGCCTCTCCCAACGATGACCATATCACCTTACAACCAGGTGACCCGTTCGGCGGGCCGGATGTAGATCGGCTCTTCGACCTGA
>CAYQDJ010000016.1:0-44920 GCA_964416255.1 uncultured Nitrospira sp.
ATCTCAAACACCGGGTGAAAATTTGCCGATGAACATTCTCGGAATCTCCGCCTTCTATCATGACAGCGCCGCGTGCCTGGTGCGGGACGGCGAGATTGTCGCCGCCGCGCAGGAGGAACGGTTCACCAGAAAAAAACACGATTCCGGATTTCCCCGCCGGGCGGTCGAGTATTGTCTCGCCCAGGGGGGCGTCGGGATCCAAGATCTGCGGTACATCGTCTTTTACGACAAGCCGCTGGTGAAGTTTGAACGACTCCTCGAAACCTATCTGGCCTTCGCTCCGCGCGGCCTCAAGTCGTTTCTCGCGGCGATGCCGGTTTGGCTCAAGGAAAAACTGCTGCTTCGGGCCTTGCTGCGCAAGGAGGTCTTGGCCTGTGCCGAAGGCTTGAGTGTCGCGCAGCTGCCGGAGTTCCTGTTCGGCGAGCATCACGAGTCCCATGCGGCCTCCGCGTTTTTCGCCTCGCCCTATGCACGAGCCGGCGTGCTCTGCATGGACGGAGTCGGGGAGTGGGCGACGACGTCCGCCTGGCTGGGCGAAGAGAATCGGCTCGTGCCCCTGTGGGAGATTCCGTTCCCCCACTCCCTGGGCCTGCTCTACTCGGCCTTCACCTACTACACCGGATTTAAGGTGAACTCCGGTGAATACAAGGTCATGGGCCTCGCGCCTTACGGCGAACCCAAGTTCGTCAAGGCCATTTACGACCACCTGCTCGACGTGAAACCGGACGGAACGTTCCGGATGAACATGGACTATTTCAACTACTGCACCGGCTTGACGATGACCAACCGCAAGTTCGACGAGATCTTCGGCGGGCCGCCGCGGAAGCCGGAGTCGAAGCTGACGCAGCGCGAAATGGATTTGGCCCGTTCCGTTCAAGAAGTCACGGAAGAGGTCATGTTGCGGCTCTCGCGGACGATGCACCGGGAAACGGGCGCGGATTACCTGTGTTTGGCCGGCGGCGTTGCCTTGAATTGCGTCGGCAACGGCAGGGTGCTCCGCGAGGGACCGTTCAAGGGCCTGTGGATCCAACCGGCGGCCGGCGACGCGGGCGGGGCCGTGGGCGCGGCGCTGAGTGCGTGGCATCAGTATGAGAACCAACCGAGGACGGCGGATCAGGCGCACGACCGGATGAACGGCAGCTATCTGGGCCCCGCATTTTCGAACCAGCAGATCGAAGCGCGGCTGAACGCCCTGCAGGCGGTGGGCCGGTATCTCCACGACGAGGACTTGTACCGGTGCGTCGCCGAGGACCTGGCTCACGGCAAAGTCGTCGGGTGGTTTCAAGGACGGATGGAGTTCGGCCCCCGGTCCCTCGGCGGCCGCAGCATTCTCGGCGATGCCCGCAATGTCACGATGCAATCGGTGATGAATCTCAAGATTAAGTACCGCGAGTCGTTCAGGCCCTTTGCGCCGTCCGTCCTCCGCGAGCGGGTGTCGGACTATTTCGACATGGCCTGCGACAGTCCCTACATGCTGCTGGTGGCGCCGGTGGTGGACAAACGCCGGCTCTCCCCGCCGGCGCAGCAGCAGAGTTTGTGGGGTATCGACTTGCTGAACGTGCCCCGTTCGGATATCCCCGCCGTCACGCACATCGACTATTCGGCGAGAATCCAAACCGTGCATGAAGAGACCAATCCCCGTTACTATCGGCTGCTCAAGGCGTTTGAGGCGAACACCGGCTATGCCACGTTGGTCAACACCTCGTTCAACGTCCGCGGCGAGCCGATCGTCTGCACGCCCGAGGACGCCTATCGTTGCTTCATGCGGACGGAGATGGATGTGCTCGTCCTCGAGAATTATGTCCTCAAGAAAGAGGATCAGACACCGCTGGAAAAAGATTCGGACTGGAAGAAGGAGTTCGAGCTCGATTAGCCATGCAGTCGGATCACCTTCCCACGAAAAAAGATCTCCGGAACTTTGGGTTTCTGGTCGGCGGCATTCTGACCGTGATCGGTCTGTGGCCGCTCGTGTTTCGCGGCGAGCCCGTCCGGGCCTGGGCGATCGGCATAGGCGGGCTCCTCATTGTTCTGGGTGCCGCGTGGCCGCTCGTGTTGACGCGGGTCTATCACGGCTGGATGTGGGTCGGGCTGGCTCTTGGGTGGATCAATACCAGGATTCTCTTGGGCATCGTGTTTTATGGGCTGATCACCCCAATCGGCTTCGTGCTTCGTCTCATGGGCAAGGACGCCATGCGGCGGGCGTTCAGTGAGTCGAGTGAAACGTATCGGGTGATGCGATCACCGAGATCCCATTCTCATATGAAACATCAGTTTTAAACCGGCGCGGGTCACGGGAGGTGCGGGATGGGCGATTTCTTGATGGAACTCTGGGCGTTCATGAAAGAGCGGAAGAAATTCTGGCTCCTGCCGATCATCATGGTTCTCCTGCTGCTGGGCAGTCTGATCGTCCTCACTCAAGGATCGGCGGTTGCGCCCTTTATCTATACATTGTTCTAACGCGTGAAACGGATAACTGTGAGAGGAAATACAATTTTTGAGTTGTTGGTGTTGAGTTTTCGACTCTCACAATCAAGACCTTGGTTAGAGACAGCTTCGGGTCGGACCGTCGTCTCCCGCTTCGAGGTGAACCGCTGAATCGATCCCCCCGGCATCATCACCGAATGGGCGTCTTCACGCTGCACGAACCGGCCCGACGCCGTATGTTTCCTCTCTCAAGAAATCGTTCATCTTCACCGCTGGAATCCTACGTGGGACGAAATGCAAAGTTCGGGCTGGACGAACGCTCACGGTGTTGGATCGGAGTACGCCAATTGCCCGCATCGTGCCCTATGAAGAGCAGAGGGTGCCGTTGACGGTGCGTCGTCCGTTGCCGGGCGCGCCATCACTCAAACAGATCTCAATGCCGCCCCCGTTTAGGCTTCGCCGCGATGTCGTCGAGCTTCTCTTGGAAGAACGCCGAGGAGTACGGTGATCGCCCTGCCGCGATTTTTCTTCAATACTTCCGGTCATCCCAGTTGGGGCCTTGCTTGCAAGGCCGCCGGCGGTTCCCTATAATGCCGCCCACTCTTCAATCTATTCGTTAACTTAGTGGAGGAACCGAGAGCGACAATGAGTGAACGAACGTTGGCGATCATCAAACCGGACGCGGTGAAAAAGAACGTGATGGGCGACATCCTGAACCGGTACGAGCAGGCGGGATTGAAGCCGGTGGCGGTGAAGTTGCTGCAGATGTCCAAAGCGACGGCCGAAGGGTTTTACGCCGTCCACAAATCCCGTCCATTCTTCGACAGCCTCTGCACGTTCATGAGTTCCGGGCCGTCGCTCGTGCTGGTGCTGCAGGGCGACAACGCCATCAAGAAGAACCGCGACCTGATGGGCGCCACCGATCCCTCCAAGGCCGACCCGGGGACCATTCGAAAGGCGCACGGCGCGAACATTGAATTCAATGCCGTGCATGGATCGGACTCTCTCGAAACCGCGCAGTTCGAAATCGGATACTTCTTTCCCGCGATGGACATCTTCCGGTAACGCGCGGCGTCTTTCAGGAACGCGGTGACGCGGTTGTCCTTCACGCTTCCCCTCATGCGGACGGCCGGGAAGGTGCTCTTGTCGTCCTGTCTGCTGTCCGCCTGTACCGCTCCAACCATTCCGATCCCCACGGCTCCGTCTTCTCCCGAGAGCCGGCCCGCCGATCCGTCGGAGGCCGCGCAGCGACGCCTGCTGACCGAGGCGCAGCGTGCCTTTGAACAAGAACGTTATGCGGCTGCCGTCTTGTTTTTGCGGCGGTTCATCGGCCACGCGCCTTCGGATTCGGCGGAGGTGGCCGAGGCCCGATGGCGGTTGGGGCAGGCGTTGGAGCATGTGGGCGATCATCGTGCGGCCATGGAAGAATATCGTCTCCTGGTGACCGGGCCGTCATCGCTGCCCCAGATTGAACAGGACGCGTTGCGGCGATTGGATGAGCTGCGTCAGCGCCGGGCCGGACGAACGGGCAGGCACCTCGCGCTTCGACTCGGCGCGGACCAGCTTCCGCCGGCTCACACCCGCGCCGCCTGGTTCAACGAACTGGCCGCAAGCGGGGTGACGGCGCTCGTGATTGCGCTCGAGTCGACCGGCCTCCCGCACGAGCCCATGGCCGGCGCGTCGTCCTTGGTGGCCGAGGCGCATCAGGTCGCAATCGAGGTGTGGTTGTCGATGGATCTTCATGCGCCTCAACCATGGATCAGGTCGGAATGGACGGTCGGCACCATCACTGTGGAAGGACAGAAGCCCGCAGGGCGCCGGCCCGATGTCGCACATCCTGGGTATCAAGACGCGGTTGAAGACCTGGTGCGAACCCTTTCGACCAGCGGCTGCGATGGCGTCTTCTTGATGATGAGGACGGGGCCGGGATTCTCCACCGAGTTCTCGGAGGAGTCGTTTACGGCCTTTGCCGCCGCCTTCGGTGTGGGCGGGTCTGCCGCCGAGGTTCTCTCCGGGAGGTCCGAGGCGCAAGACAGTCCGGACTATTGGCGGTGGGTGGGGTGGAAGGCCTCGGCCTATGCGAAGCTGGCGGGCCGCCTTCAGAAAGTGCTGCGCGAGCGGCATCCGACGGCGATGCTGCTGGTGGAGGTGCATCCACAGACGCTCCTCGATCCGGTCACAGGATTGGAACAGTATGGAGAGAACATTCTTGAATTGGCGCAACGAACCGTGGGGGCCATCGTGGTCCGGCACGACGATCCCGGCGTGGAGCCGTTGATCGACCGTCTGGGACTGCAGCTGGGCGCGACCGACCGGGTGTGGGTGGAGATCCCTGGGGGATCGAACGAGCCGTTGAGGGCGATGCAGGCAATGGATCGAACCATCCTTGGCCGTCGGCATACGATCCTGACGCCGCAAGCACCCGCGCCCGTTCCTTGACAAACCCAGCCGGAGCCCACTACGATCCGTCCCACTTGTCGGTCGTTCGCATCAGAAGAGGAGTGTATGATTCCATCCGAGTTGCGGTATCACCAGGAACATGAATGGGTTCGTGTGGAGGGCTCTCAGGCCACGGTGGGCATCAGTCATTTTGCGCAGGATGCCTTGGGGGATATCGTGTTCATCGATCTCCCGAAACCCGGCTCGGTGGTGGCCGCCGGGCAGCAGATCGGCGAGGTCGAATCCACGAAGACAACGTCGACCATTTATACGCCGGTGAGCGGCACGATCACGAAGGTCAATTCCGGTCTCAGAGACCATCCTGAGGTCATGAACTCAGATCCTTATGGCCAAGGCTGGATTGCGGTCATCGAGTTATCGAATGTGGGTGAAGTGGACCAGTTGATGACGGCCGAGCAGTACGAGCGCTTCCTCGCCTCTCAAAAACATTGACCCATCCAACGGTTGCCTCATTGAGGTCTTGATTCGCGAACCTGCTACGGACGCCGTGACCCGAATGATCTCATCATTCCTGGTCAAACTGCTCATGCTGGTGATGACGTTCGGCGTGCTGCTCTGGCTTGGATATCACGCGCCACGAGGTTCGCTTCAGGACGTGCACTCGGAGCATCTTCCAACCGCGGTGGTGCCTGCCGACGGACAGGCTGCCGTTGAAGCGCAAACCCGAGAGGCTTTCGCCAACACGGTGGCTGCCGTCAGTCCGGTCCAAACCAAGCCGGCCGCTGCGGCTGCTTCTCACAACGGCCCACTGGATCTCAACCGTGCCAGTGCCGAGGAGATCGAGTCGCTTCCGGGCATCGGCTCCGTGCTGGCCCAACGGGTCGTCGACTATCGGACGTCCGTCGGACGATTCGACCGGATCGAAGACCTCCGCCGCGTCAAAGGAATCGGCGCCAAAAAACTGGACCGCATACGGGCGTCGGTCACCGTTGGAGTCCCCTCAGGGAAGAGGAAGGCGGAGCCACGGTCATGACGAGCGACGTGCAAGACCAGATGGCGCTGATTCTCCGTGGAGCCGTGGAGGTCATCCAGCCGGCGGAGTTGGAATCCAAGCTGACGCGGGCCCTCAAGGAGCAGCGGCCGCTGCGCGTCAAGGCGGGCTTCGATCCGACGGCGCCGGATCTGCATCTCGGGCATACCGTCCTCATTCACAAGCTGAAGCATTTTCAGGACCTTGGGCATCAGGTGGTGTTTCTGATCGGCGATTTTACCGGCATGATCGGCGATCCGACCGGCGTGTCCGAAACCCGAAAGGCGCTGACCCGGGAACAGGTGCTGGAGAACGCCGCCACGTATCAGCGCCAGGTGTTCAAGATCCTGGATTCCGCCAAGACACAGGTCGAGTTCAATAGCCGCTGGATGGGATCGATGACTGCCGGCGGCCTGATTGAATTGGCCGCCCACTATCGGGTGGCGCGCATGATGGAGCGGGACGACTTTCAGAAGCGGCACCAGGAACAGAAACCGATCAGTGTGCACGAGTTTCTCTACCCGCTGGTGCAAGGGTACGATTCAGTGGCCTTGCAGGCGGACGTGGAATTGGGCGGCACGGACCAGAAGTTTAATTTGCTCATGGGTCGGGAACTGCAGCGGGATTACGGCCAGGAATCGCAGGTCGTGATCACGATGCCGCTGCTCGAAGGGACCGACGGCGTCAAGAAGATGAGCAAGAGCGTGGGCAATTATATCGCGCTGGAAGACCAGCCGGGCGACATGTTCGGGAAGCTCATGTCGATCAGCGACGCCTTGATGCATCGCTACTACGAATTGCTGACGACGGAAGATCTGCCTGGCGTCAACGCCCTGCATCCCATGGAGGCCAAGCAGCGGCTCGCGGAGTTGATCGTCTCCCGCTATCACGGCACCGAGGCAGGCCGCCAGGCACGGTCGGCGTTTCAACAGACCTTTCAGGAACGAGAATTTCCCGCCGAGCCGGATGTGCACATGGTGCTGACCGCCGACGACTTGCGGGGCGGGGAGGCCATCGGTCTGGTCGACCTGGTGGCGAAATCCAAACTGGTCTCGAGCAAGAGCGAAGCGAGACGGCTGGTCATTCAAGGCGGCGTGGAACTCGACGGGCAAAAGCAGAGCGATGCGAACCTGGTGATGACGTTGGCTCCGGGCAGGCAGTATCGGCTCAAAGTCGGCCGCCGCAAGTTCGCGATTGTGGAGCGAGAGTCCTGACCGCCTCGCTCACGGACAGTCCTCCGAGTATCGCCCGCAGCTTTCCCCGCCGGGCCAACGGTCTAGCAGGATGCTGAAAAAGTCCGCCAGCCGCGTGCTCGTGTCGCTCACAGGCTCAACGTACGGGATAAAGTACGATTCGCCTCTTCGCTCGCTGCGGCCTTGCGCCAGCGAGGCTCAAAAAGAGTTTTTCCGCAACCTGCTAGGCCCGGGCCATCCTCGCCTCATCGCCGGGTCTGATCTTGATCCACATGCTGGCCCCCGCAAGGATGATCACCGCGGCGACGCCAAACGCCGTGGTCCACCCCGCGTGTGCCGCGATCCAGGGGGTCATCGTCGCCGCCATCACACCGGCAAGATTGGCGCCCGTATTCATGAGGCCCGAGAGCAGACCGGCGTGTTCCTGCGAGAGGGCAACCGGTGTCGCCCAGTAGGCGCCGACGGCGAAATAGAGCCAGCCTGCACTGAGGGAAAGGAAGATGACGGCGACCGCCGGCTGGCCTGCCATGCCTCCGATGAACATGGTGGCGCCGGCGAGGGCCATGCCGGACGATCCGACTAGAGACCGTCCCCATCTGCTTCCGTGCCTGACCGTCAGGGCATCGCTCAGCCATCCCCCCAGTGGGCACGAGAGGGCCATCGCAAGAAACGGCACGGAGGCGAGCCACGCGCCGCCGATTTCAGGAAATCCGCGAATGTTGACCAGGTAGAGATAGAACCAGGAGAGAAAAATGTTGGCGCCATATCCCAGGCAGCTATAACTCAGGCAGAGCCACGCCGTCGTGGGGTGTTTCAGGACGGTCCAGACCGATTCGGTCCGCGGTGCATCGGCGGACGCGTCCCTGGTGGGGTTCCCCTTGATGACTGCCAGTTCTCCCGCATTCACGGCCCGGTGCCGGTCCGGGTAATCCGCGGCATAGACAACCCATACCAAGGCCACAACCAGGCCCAGGACGGCGGAGGCATAAAAGGCCGTCTGCCATCCGTAGTTGACCATGAGCCACGCGGTGATTGGCGGCGTGAGGGCCGATCCGACGCCGATCCCTCCTATGGCGAGACTGATCGCCCATGCCCGTTCGGTCGGGGCGGACCAATTGGCCACGGTCCGGTTGAAATTGGGCAGCGCCATGGATTCACCCATGCCGATGAGAAAGCGAACCACCATTAACGAGCCAAGGATGCCCACGAGGTTCACCAGCGGCAGGGTTCCCGCAATGGCCGTGCACGCGGTAAAGAGCGACCACCAGAGAATGGCCGCGAACAACACCCGTTTTGGGCCGAAGCGGTCGCCGAGCCAGCCGCCCGGCACCTGGAACAGCGCATAGCCCAAGAAAAAGGCCGAGAAGACCTCGCCCATTTGGACATCGGTGAGGCCGAGGGCCGGCATCATCTGCCGGGCCGTGACGGTGATATTGACGCGATCGATATAGGTGACGACGCTGATGGCGAAGAGCAGGCCGATGATTCTCCATCGGACGCGAGTCGGGGCTTCGTGGTTCTCGGTCATAGCGTGGTTCCTTTTGGCGGATTGCCGAGACGCAGAGTCAACCGGCAGGAGACCCTGCCGGTTCTACGGAGGGAGCCGAGACTGTGGTGGAGAGACGCGCCGGTGATCCGGCAACCGATCAGAATTGCGCCCGGACGCCTACCAGCAGATTGAGCACGGAGGCGTTGAAATCCGCTCCTTGACCATCCAATTGATAGGTCCCTCTGTCCCGCTTCCAGGCCAGCTCCGTGTTGAAGGCCCACCGCGAATTGATGGGAATGTCGATTCCTGTCGCGATGCGCAGGGCGAACGTGCTGGAGAACGACCCGCCTCGTTGAGGCACCTCGTCGCTGTTGCTGAAGGTGTGGACGTTGACCCCAAGCCCAAGGGACCCATAGGGGATCACCCGCTCCAACCCCCACGCTTCTCTCATCTCGACAGTCGGACGGAGTTCCACCGTGGGCAAAATGGAGATGACGTTCAAGGTCCCGAACTTCGGACCCCAGAAGTCGATGGTGTGCCGGTGCCACTCGAGCATCATGCCCACGCGAATCCAGTCTTGGAGCGCATAGAGCGATTCGAAATTGAGCAGGGGCCCCACGCTCGTGCCGTTGCCGATGTTCTGCAACACCTTGTCGGTCGGAATGGCGGCTCCTGCCCGCAGGCCGAACACGAAAGGGGATATGCCGGGCTCGCCCGGCGTGTCCTCCGTGATCATGATGCCGGCTTTGGCGAGTTCTTCCTTCGTGAAGCCCGAAAGCTGATCACGCCTTAACTGAGCCGACGCCTCGCTGCACAGCAGTGGTCCGATGACGAGACAGATGATGACGATGATGAAACCCGGACGATGACGTTGACGATGGTGCGACGGCGCCGTGCCCTCCTGGCGCCCTGTTCCGTTTAACCTGCCCACGGTCATGCCTCCTCTGCGAGTCAACAGGATTGAGCCTCGCGCCACTTGTAATTGGACTGCGAATGCAATGTCAACCACGTTTATTCGGACGGGACGTTCCTTGACTTGTCCGGGAGCCCAGCGTAGGATTCGGCCCGGTGAGCGGGCGTAGCTCAGTGGTAGAGTCCTTGCTTCCCAAGCAAGTTGTCGTGGGTTCAAATCCCATCGCCCGCTCCAACGACCACCCGCTTCTTCATGAATCCCTCCCTCCAGTTAGAAAACATGTTCCATGATGATGTTCAGTTTTCAATTGGTCTGACGCGTCACATTGAACATTGAAAAGAACATTGAAAACTGAAATTGCTTTAGACGCTTGCAGTGGTCCATGACGAAAGGAGTCCCATGACATCGGGTCGATTTGTCCTGCTTCTGGCGGCCACGTTTCTCGGAGGCCTGGCGGGAGGTGTGGTGAGCGACCAGTGGCTGACGGGGAAATCCGCGCTGGCGCAAAAAGCGAACGGAGTCAACGCCGAGGAGTTTCTCTTGCTTGATCCGGCCGGGAAGGCCCGTGCCGGGCTCGGATTGGATGCCAACGGCGAGGTGGGCCTGGTCCTCACCAGTAAGGACGGAAACCGGACCCTGAGCCTTTCGCCCGATGACAGCCGGGCGATCAAGCTCATGGAACGCGGGGGCCGGGTGGTGTGGGCTGCGCCGTAGGGCGTGAGGGAGAAGAGGGAGGGTTACACCGCCTTCTTGACCAACCCTGACCGCAGACAGCGGGTGCACACGCGGATCCGCAGGCTTGCGCCGTTGACCATCGCACGAATCCGCTGCAGGTTGGGACTGAACGTCCGCCTGGTCTTATTGTTCGAGTGACTCACGTTGTTTCCGGACACGGGTTTCTTTCGACAGAGATCGCATTCGTACGCCACAGCTGGACTCCTTCCACATGTCTCAAGGGTTCGGCAAAAACCGCGGTGATGCTACCATAGCCGGTCGAAGACTGACAAGCGCCGGAGCGCAGAGATAGCAAGAAGAGGCTGTTCCTGGAACTGGTGTCCGCCATAGGATTCACGGCCGGTGCCCTGACGACCATGGCGTTCTGGCCTCAACTTCGCCGAACATGGCTGACCAAATCGGCCGACGACGTCTCGCTGGCCATGCTCCTCATTTTCACCACCGGCGTCTTTCTCTGGTTCGTCTACGGCGTTCTCCTGCATTCCTGGCCGATCATGGTCACCAATGCGGTGACCTTTGTCCTCACGGCCGCCATCGTGACGCTCAAAGTCCGATTCCGCCGCGGTCGGTCGGGAGAGCCGTAATTCGACTTGACATCATTCGGGCGTCTCTCCTAGAGTGCCCCCAGAAAATTCGGATCGTGAGTGACGGGAAGAGGGTGCAATTCCCTCGCGGTCCCGCCGCTGTGAAGGGGGCGAACCCCGCAAATGCCACTGTCCTCGCAGGAGGATGGGAAGGTGCGGGTAGTAGGTCGGTCGTCACGACGCCGGTCCCCTGAGCCAGAAGACCTCCTCACGATCTCGTGTGCTCTCCCTCGTGGGCTGGGGAGGGTGTGAGGATGAAGCTGCGGGTGCAATCCTCAGGGTTTCTGGCCCTGGGGATTTTTTATTTGAGAACCGGCACGAGACAGCGGGCGGTCCATCGCCTTCGGGTGTGGGCGGTGGTTTGTGCGGTCTGTCTCCTCAGCGGCGGGCTGCTCTCGACCATCGGTCTCGCTGATGAACCCCACGTGTCCACGATGAAGCGCCGTCAACAAGGCATCCTCACCGGCATGCCGTTCATGGCCCACGTCTCCCAACGCAGTTTTGTGGACGACCTCGGCCGACGCCTGTATTTGGCCCGGCCTCCCGCCAGGGTGATTTCGCTCGCTCCGAGTGTCACTGAAATTTTGTTCGCCTTGGGAGCCGGGGAGCAGGTCGTCGGGGTGACCGAGTTCTGTGATTATCCCCTTCAGGCGCAGGCCAAGCCCAAGGTGGGGTATGCACGTCCCAATCTGGAGTCGGTCGTGGCTCTGATGCCGGACATCATTCTCGTGCCGCGTGATTTTTTGGAGCCGGCGTTCCTGGGCAAGTTGGAGGAGTTGAACATCAACGTGTTCGTTCTGCAGGCCACGACCATCGAGGGGGTCGCCGCCCAGGTGACGACCATCGGCCGCATGCTGGACCGGGTAGCCCAAGCGAACGATCTCGTCGGCGTGATCCGGGAGCGACTGGTGCGGATCAAGGCGCGGACAGGCGAGTTGCCGAAACGGCGCGTGCTCTACGTGCTGAACAGCGAGCCGCTCATCACCGTGGGGCCGGGAAGTTTCATCCATCACATGCTCGAGGTCGCCGGCGGCGCCAATGTGGCCGCGGAGTCCGGAGCCGCCTATCCGCGGCTGAGCGTGGAGGCCGTCCTGAAGCAGGACCCCGAGGTGCTGCTCTTTCCTGCCGGCGGCGGCGAGTCCATCCCGGAGATGGAACAGCAGCTCTGGCAACGATGGACGACCATGAGCGCGGTGAAGGATCGCCGGTTTGCGACGGTGCCGACCGATCTGGTCAACCGGCCGGGTCCGCGTATTGTGGACGGGCTGGAGGCGTTGGCCAGGGCCATTCATCCCGAAGCGTTTCGAGCGGCAGACGGCCAGTGAGGCCAGACATGAGCCGAACCGAACGCATACTTCCATTGTCCCATCAGCCTGGCGCGTCATCCGCCGATCCGCCTGTTCCTCACGCGTCTCGTTCTTCCGATGAGCCGACCCTCGTCGCGCGGGGTCGAGCGGACCATTGGACGGCCGCGTCCTGGACCTGGCTGATGCTGGGACTGATGGGCGCGATGCTGCTCGTCGTCATCGGCTGCTTGCGGTTTGGGGCGGAACGGATCGCCTTCGGGGAGATCGGGCGCATCCTCTGGCAGGCCATGGTCTCGGGCCGAAGCGACGCCGATCCCGCCGGCATCATTCTCCTGCAGATCCGGTTGCCGCGCATCGCGCTGAGCGCTTTGGTCGGCGGAAGTCTGGCGGCGGTTGGGGTGGTGCTGCAGGCGCTGCTTCGAAATCCATTAGCCGACCCGTTTGTCCTGGGAATTTCGAGCGGCGCCGCGCTCGGGGCGGGGCTGGCCATCCTGCTCGGGATCGGCACAACGATCTGGGCCGTGTCGGCGCTGCCGCTGGTGGCCTTTGCCGGCGGGTTGTTGGCGCTCGTGCTGGTGCATCGCATCGCCAAGGTCGACGGGCGGATGCCGGTCGCCGTCCTGCTGCTCGCCGGCGTGATTCTCAACGCCGTGTTTTCTGCCTGTCTGATGTTCGTGACGTCGATCATGGAGCCCAACCGCTCCTTCAGCATGATGAATTGGCTGATGGGGACCTTGTCGTCGCCGACATCCCGGTCTCTGACCGTCTTGACCCTGTACCTGTCGGCGGGCGGCGCGGCGTTGATTTATCTGGCCAGGCCGCTGAATCTGCTGGCCTTGGGCGAGTCCACGGCCGCGTCGTTGGGCGTCGACGTGGAACAGGTGAAGCAGCGGGTCTTTCTCGTGAGCGCGTTGATCACCGGGGCCGTCGTCTCGGTCAGCGGCATGATCGGATTCGTCGGGATGCTGATTCCTCATGCGGTGCGGATGGTCATTGGGGCGGACCATCGCCTCCTGCTTCCGGCCTCGGCGTTGGTCGGCGCCATGTTTCTGATGATCGCCGATACCTTGTCACGGACGGTGCTGGCGCCCGCGGAGATTCCGGTGGGGATCGTCACTGCGCTGGCCGGCGGGCCGTTCTTTCTCTATCTCCTGATGGCGAGAAAGGGAGGGCTGGCTCGATGACCGGTCCGGCCTATCAATTGGACACGGTCAGGTTTCGGTATCCCTCGGCGGGCCGCGCCCATTCGGAGTGGTCGCTGCAAGATGTCACCTGTTCGGTCCGGGAGGGAGAGTTCCTCGGGATTATCGGCCCGAACGGCTCGGGAAAAACGTCGCTCCTTAATCTGTTGGCCCGGTTGGCTCGCCCGCAGGGGGGGGACATCCGGCTCTTCGGGGAGAGTCTGACGCGCCTCGCGCCGGTCCAAATGGCCCGCACGGTCGGCGTGGTCCCGCAAGAGACTCCACCTGCGTTTTCCTTCACCGTGGCCGAGGTAGTGCTCATGGGGCGTTTCCCTCACGCCCGGCGGGAGCCACATTCCTGGTTGGCCTCCGTCGGGTGGGAAACCGAGACGGATGTGCGGACCGCCTGGTCGGCGATGGATGAGACCAACGTGGCCGGATTGGCCAACCGCGCGATCGACACGCTGTCGGGGGGCGAGCGGCAACGGGTGTGGATCGCGCGGGCGCTCACCCAGGAACCGCGCGTGCTCCTGTTGGACGAGCCGACCGCGCATCTGGACCTGCACCATCAGGCGGAGCTGTGCCGTCTGTTGCGTCGCCTCAATGAGCAACGCGCGTTGACGGTGGTGCTGATTTCGCATGATCTCAACCTCGCGAGCCAATACTGCGACCGGTTGCTGTTGCTCAATCACGGATGCTTGATCGCCCTCGGGTCGCCGCAGGAGGTCCTCCGCGCCGACACGCTCCAAAGGGTGTATGGCTGCGAGGTATTGGTCGATGCCCATCCCACCTCAGGATTGCCGCGCATGACCATGCCGGGGCGACCAGGCGCGTGGTGACGGCGTCGCGCGTATCGGCAGGAAGGGGCCCGTGCCCGGTCTTCCTGCTTGAGCGTCAGGGTACGTGACTGGATCACTGGAGGAGTGTTCGAGCAGACCACGTCAGTGCTGGGGAAGACGGTGAAACTCCGTCACGGTGCCGCCACTGTAAGCGGGGAGTGACTCTGCAGGCACGCCACTGTTTCAACGAGGATTGCGAACACCGCTCCTCGACTGAGAAATGGGAAGGCGCAGAGACACAACGATCCGCAAGTCAGGAGACCCAACCGACGTGAAGCCTCAACTCATCCCTTCGAGCAAGAGGGAGGTTCATCGTGTGTCATCGACGATCTGTCTATTGTACGTATCTCCTGATCGGAGTCTTACTTCTGCTGGCGCCCGATCCCATCAGAGCCCAATCCGACGAACCGGTCGAGGTCCAGGAAACGGTCGTCAGCGCGACCAAGACGGAGCTTCCGCTCACGCGCGTGGCCACCGCGGTGGAAGTGATCACCGGCGAAGAAATGCAGGCGAGGCGCATGAAGACGGTCATTGAGGCCTTGCGCCAGGCCCAGGGGCTCTTCGCCTTTTCCCAGGGCGGTCCCGGCACGCTGGCGAACATCCGGATCCGCGGCGCCGAAACCAAACATACGTTGGTGGTGATCGACGGGGTCATCGTGAACAGTCCGACGAACGGCGCCTATAACTTTGCCGATCTCACGACCGACAGTATCGAGCGCATCGAGATTTTGCGCGGCGCGCAGAGCATGTTGTACGGGTCTGATGCCATTGGCGGCGTCATCAGCATCACCACGAAAAAAGGCTTCGGGCCGCCGACGGCCGGCGCGTTTGTTGAGTACGGATCCTTCTCGACGATTCGGGAAGGTGCGAATGTGGCTGGGGTGCATGGCCCGGTGGATTTTGCCTTCTCCTTGTCGAAATGGGATACCGCCGGGTTTTCGGCGGTCAATTATCGCCGGGGCGCCACGGAACGGGACGGGTACCACAACTGGCAGGGCTCCGGGAAGCTGGGGCTGGCCCTGCCGCATGAGGGACGTCTGGAGTTCAATCTCCGCTGGATCGACGCGCTCAACCGCTTCGACAGCGCGTTTGGGGATAACGCGTTCGATGTCTTCGGCGCCCAAGGGTCCAATCGGGCCTTGATGTTCAGCGGCGCGTATGTTCAACCGATCACGTCGTGGTGGAACCAGAAACTCACGATCGCGCAAAACACGGAGCGGCAAGTCTCGTTCTCGGGCACGTTGCAGCGAAACGTGGCGACCGGGGTCATCAGCCCCGTCTTTCCGTTTGAGTCCGAACTGGACATCGTGAACCGGCGGGTGGAGTGGCAGCACAACGTGCAGATCGCCGAGTTTCTGTTGATGACCGCCGGCTATCAATTCCGAGAAGAGCAAGGCGATGCCACCGGCTTTTACGGCGCCGCCTCCCCGAATCGTCTCATCAGTGCCCACGCCGGCTTTGCCCAAACCCAACTGAACCTATGGGACCGATTGCTGCTGACGGGAGGGGTCAGGCAGGATGCCTACAACGTCTTCGGGGAGGCCACCACGTATAAAACCACGGCGGCCTTTCTCATCCCCGAGAGCGGCACGAAGCTGCGCGCGACCTACGGAACGGGGTTCCGAACACCCACGTTGAACGACCTGTTCTTTGTGAGTTCCGGGAACCCCGATCTCCGGCCCGAAAAGAGCCAAAGTTTCGACGCCGGGGTCGACCAGACGCTCTGGAAAGGCCGTCTCGTCCTGAGCGCCACCTACTATTGGAATCGGTTCCGTGATCTCATCGCGTTTCAAAGCGTGAGCCCTGCCTGCCCGCCGACCTCCATCTTCGGCTGTCCGGTGAACATCAACCAGGCCCGCACCCAAGGATGGGAATTCGGCGCGACGGCCAAACTGCTGTCCAACCTGGAAGCCCGTGCGCAATACACCATGACGTTGAGCCGGGATCTGGTGAGCACGCTCCGCTTGAATCGGCGTCCCGTGGACATGGCCAGCGTCGGGGTCAGCTATCGACCGGTGGAGCAGGCCCGCGTGAACGCGGATTATCGGTTCGTCGGCTCGCGAAACAACGACGTGGCCAACAGCCCGAGCCAGAAGCAGGGTTCCTTCGGAGTGGTGGATCTGTCCGGCAGTTATGATTTGACGAAGAACTGGCAGGTCTTTGGGCGCGTTGAGAATCTGTTCAATCAGTATTATGAAGAGGTGTTGTTCTATGGGGCCCCGATCCGCTGCGTCTTCGGCGGCGTCAAGTATACCTACTAGGCGGTCGGTGCAGCCCGGCCGCTCGCGATCCTAGGAACCGGGTCGGACGTCGGGAAGAGTGTCATCGCCGCGGGGTTGTGCCGGCTGCTCCGCCGAGCGGGCGTGCGCGTGGCCCCCTTCAAGGCGCAGAACATGTCGCTCAATTCTGTGGCGACGGCGGACGGCGGCGAAATCGGGCGGGCCCAAGCCCTCCAGGCTGAAGCGTGCGGCATTCCTGCACACGTGGATATGAATCCCATCCTCTTAAAGCCGGAATCGGACACCGTCTCGCAGATCATCGTCCACGGAAAAGTTTTTGCCCGATACGAGGCCGCCGCCTATTTTGAACGTCGCCAGGATCTGTTTCCGTTTGTGTACGAGAGTTACCGGCGGTTGGCGGAGCGCTACGACATGATGGTCATCGAAGGAGCGGGAAGCGCCGCCGAAGTCAACCTGCGCGACCGTGACTTGGTCAACTGGCCGGTGGTCGAGATGGCCGACGCCGACGTGCTGCTTGTGGCGGACATCGACCGCGGGGGCGTGTTCGCTCAGGTGATCGGCACGCTGGAGTTGCTCCGGCCGCATGAGCGGCGACGCGTGGTGGGCGTGGTGGTCAACCGGTTCCGAGGCGATGTCGGACTGTTTCGTGAGGGTGTTGCGTTTCTTGAACAGCGGACCGGCCTTCCTGTGTTCGGCGTCGTGCCGTTCCTTCGCGATCTCGCCTTGCCGCGAGAGGACGGGCTGGATGAACCGGTCCGCCGGCCCGGTCCGCCGGCTCGGGACCGTGTCATGATCGGGGTCATCCTGCTTCCCCGGATGAGCCAGGGAACGGATTTCGGCGCGCTCGAGCATGAACCGGATGTCGAGTTGCGTTATGCGGCGGTCCCCTCCGACCTGCGCGGCATGGACGCCGTGATCATTCCGGGAACCAAGAACACCCTGGACGATCTGCGGTCGTTGAAGGACCGCGGGTTTGAAGCGGTACTTACGAAGGTTGCGAGAGAGGGCGTGGAAGTCGTCGGCATCTGCGGCGGCTATCAAATGCTCGGCCGTCAGATCGAGGACCCGTGGCAGGTCGAATCGGGGGGCTATGAGACAGGGCTCCGGTTGCTGGATGTGGTGACCCGCTTGTATCCCGACAAAGTCGTGAGGCAGGTTGAAGGAACATCGGTGCTTCCCGCGCTCGACGGCGCGCCGATCGCCGGCTATCACATTCATCTGGGCGCGACCACGCGAGGCACGGGCGCCCCCTCCTTCCTGGTGACCACCCCAGGGGTCGATGCCGTCGGCGAGTCGTGGCCGGATGTCGATTCGGCGTCTGATGGTGCCGCCACGCAAGACGGTATGGTGTGGGGGACATACATTCACGGCGTGTTTGACCATCCGACATTTCGCCGGTCGTGGCTGAACCGCCTCCGAAGGCGGAAGGGATGGGAGCCGTTGCCGCTCGCCGCGTCGCAAGCCGTGACGAATCGCGTGAGCGGAGAGTTGGATCGATGGGCAGACCACCTGGCCGCCCATCTTGCGGTGGGCTCCATCTTCAACGCGAACGGAAGGTAGGCATCCATGCGGATTACCAAGGTGTATACGAAAACCGGAGACAAAGGGAAGACCCGCCTCGCGGGCGGCCAGTCGGTGTGGAAAGACCACGTCCGGGTGGAGTCCTATGGCACGGTGGACGAGTTGAATGCGGCGCTGGGGGTGGTGCGGGCGCTATGGCTCGAAGAAGGTCATGGATCGGGGAGCCCGGACATTGAACCGGACCTGCGCTGGATGCAGAACAAGCTGTTCGACATCGGGGGACTGCTCGCCACGGCGGAAGGGCAATCCTTTCCCAACATGCCGACGGTCGGCCGGACGGATATCGCGCGGCTCGAACGGATGATCGATACGTGGCAGGAGGATCTTCTCCCGTTGAAAGAATTCATCCTCCCGGGAGGCGGCAGGGTTGCGAGCCTACTGCACCTTGCGAGAACCGTCTGCCGACGGGCCGAACGTTGTTGTGTCCGGTTGAGCCGCAAGGAACGGGTGGACCCTGCCATCGTGACTTACCTCAATCGTCTGAGCGATGCGCTGTTCGTCCTTGCTCGATGGGTCACTCATCGGCGAGGCGACCAAGAATGGTTGTGGGAACGATCGTGACCGTCGCCATCGCCTGCCGGCAGTCCGGCTGATGCGGTCCTCATTGACTCCTTCTCGTCTCGGCTCGCCCCGCGGCTTCTGAAGCACCGACCAAGAGCGGCAAGAATTGTTACTGATTGCACAACTGTGCACGAAGGTGGGCAGATTGGTCGGCTCGATGATGTCTGCAAGCGAACGAAGCCGCTCATTGATATTCGACAGCATTTTGAAGCATTTGCAGCGTTCCGGGACTGCGGGTTCCCGTAGGTAGCCCAATCGGCACAAAAGTTGCCAAGTGACAGGCCCGGTGCCGGGTTCCTCTGCGTATGGCGCAGGGCTCCCAGCATCCGCAACGCGGCGCGTCCCGCGTGGTGAGCGAGAGCCGTTTCCTTGCCAACGGCCAGAGCGCAGCAACACGTCAGCCGGGCCACGGGCGTGCACTTGTCTAGAGGAGGAGCGCTTATGAAGGTGGGAATCACGTCACTCATGCTGGGAGCCGGCCTTTGTGCCATGGTGATTGCCATGCCTGCTCAGGCCAAGGCGGGAGATGAAGCAGAAACCGCCGAGTTGTTGATTGCGTTGCTCAAGGCAGGCCGATCGGTCGTCTCCGAACACCAGGCGCTGCTCAACGATGCGTCGAAGGGGAATAAGGGTTTTACGGACGAGTTTATTTCCCGTGAGATCATCGAAAAGTTCAAGGCCAAAACGCGGGTGGATTTGAACCGGCCCAACAATACTCCGCTGAGTGCGTTGTTGTTGGCGCTGCTCGAGGCCGAGCGCGAAGTGGTGCAGGAGGCCCAGCCCGTCATTAACAAGCAAGGCGTGGCGTTCAAGGGCTTCATTCCGGCCGTCTTCGCCAGAAAATCCGGAGAAAAATTCTACAAAAAGACGGGCATCAAGCTGAAGCTGACCGGGGCGGATTACCGGTTTCCCGGAAACAAGCCGGATGACTTCGAAGCGGAAGTGCTGCGGCTGTTCGCCGATCCTCGACATCCTAAGGGACAGCAATATTCGAAGGCCACCATGTACGGCGGCAAGCCGGTCATGCGCGTGATGGATCCGGAATATGCCGGCGCCACCTGCTTGTCTTGCCACGGCGGCCCCAAAGGTGAGCGGGACATTACCGGGATGAAGAAGGAAGGATGGAAGGAAGGGGAGTTGGCGGGCGCCATCAGCATTATCGTGCCGATGCGGTAGACACCAGTCACATTATTATTAATGGAGGAACGGACTCATGAGTAAGATCGTGGTTGTGGATGATTCGTACGCGGAACTGCAGATGATCGAATCGTATCTGAAGGCCGCCAACCATACCGTGGTGTCGTTTCCGAACACGGAAAAGCTCGAAGACAAGATTGCCGCCGAAAAACCCGACCTGATCGTCATGGATGTGGTCATGCCCGGGCGCAACGGGTTTCAGGCCTGCCGCGATCTGAAAAATGACGACCGGTTCAAGGCCATCCCCATCGTGCTCTGCACGTCCAAGGGCCAGGAGAGCGACAAATTTTGGGGACAGCAGCAGGGGGCCAACGGTCATGTGGTGAAACCTTTCAAGTCCGAGGATCTGTTGGCCGCGGTGAAACGCGCCCTCGGATAGTCGGATGGTGACGGTGCATGCCTGACACGGTGAGCGGTATGGAATCGACGATCGAACAATCACAGCCCCGTACTCGTTCAGCCTCTGAGTACGCGAAATCGTCGCGGATCTGCCTCATCACGCTGGGCGGTGAGCTCTTTGCCATTGACCTCCAGCATGTCCGGGAGGTGTTTGAGCTGGAATCGGTGACGGCGGTGCCGGGCATGCCCGCTTCCCTGGTGGGCGTGGCCAATCTCCGAGGCACTGTCGTGCCGCTTGCGGATCTGCGGCCGGCTCTCGGCGTCACGATGTCTGTCGCGCCCAAGTATGCCGTGATCGTCCGGCAGGGCGTCCAGCAAGTCGGCATTCTGATCGATGCGGTTCCGGAGATCCGAACCATCCACGCCGACGATCTCTTGGCCGCCTCGGCTCGCGGGATTACCGAGAGCCGTCCCTTCCTCTCGGGACTCGTGAAAATCGAAGGCCGCATGAGCGGCGTGGTGGAGGTGTCTCGGTTGTTGGCCTCCGTTGAAGGTACGATTCAATGAAGGAGCATCAGGGTCCCCTGACACGGGGACATGACAAACCGGTCGGCATGGTGGTGACAGACATCCGCTATTTCGAGGGGTGAGGAGGAGGGAAGTCATGGCGAGGCAAAGCAAGGCGGTGCGATGGTCGGTGCAAATTTGGTTCAGCAATCTCAAAACACTCCCCAAACTGATCATGGGGTTCTCGGCCGTCGGCGCGATCATGATCATGGTGGGGTTGGTGGGGTTGGTCGGGCTGAACAAGCTGAAGGGCGAGTTGCAGACGATTTACGACGGGTCGACCCTGGCGCTGTCCAATACCGGTGTCAGCAGCACCAACCTGGGTTTGTACCACGACGCCTTGCTGGGGTCTGGACGTCAGACCCGAAAGAGCGATTTCGAAGACGCCATTGCCCCGCTCGTGGAACTGAAGCGGCAGACGCTGGCGCCGCTCGAAGCGTATCAAGCCAACGAATTGCGTGAGTCCTCCACGGGCCGGAACGAAGCCCGCGACTTGGCCGCCCTCCGCATGGCGCTGAAGGAGTATTTTGCCTCGGCGGATGGCGCCGTCGGCGCCTTTGCCGACAGCTATAGCAGCGGCCTGTCGGATGACCAGAAGCAGGCGATGAGAGACCTCGGCAACCTGGCGTTGTCGGTGGAAGTCGCCAACAAGTACAGCACGGCGACCCTGCGCGTCCGAGAGCTGATGACCACGATTCGGGAGATTGCGAAGGAATTGAACGAGAGCGGGCAGTCGGAAGCGTCCTACCGTAGCAACGTGGTGTTGATGGGAGGCCTCCTCGCCTTGTTGGTGGGAGGCGCCATCGGGTATTACCTGGCACGGTACATCGCACGCAACATCGTGCACGTCGCGGACGTCGCCGAACAGGCCGCGGCCGGCAATCTGCAAGCCCGCGCAAAGTTGGAGAGCGACGACGAGGTGGGACACATGGCGAAGGCATTCAATGCCATGTTGGACCGCATCACGGCCTTGGTGTCCACCGAAGAAGAGCGCGACACGATGCAGAAGCGGCTGATGAACTTTCTGGTCCTGGTGTCGGAAGTCGGAAAGGGAGACCTCACCAAGCGCGGCGAAGTGACGGCCGATATGTTCGGCAACCTGGCCGACGGATTCAACCTCATGATTCAGCGGTTCGCGCAGTTGATGAAGCAAGTACGCGAATCGGCCGAACGCGTCAACAAGTCCGCCGGCACGCTGCGGGACAATGCGGGACAGATGGCCGGTACGGCCAAACACCAGGCGGACGAATCCGTGAAAGCGCTGGGCGCCGTCGAACAACTGGCCGTCTCGATGCGCCAGGTCGCCGAAACCGCGGGAGCCTCCTCCGAATCGGCCCGGCAGGTGCTGCAAGCCACCGAGCGCGGGCGCGTCGCGGTGCAGGAAACCGTGCAGGACATGCAAAGCATCCGGTCGGCCGTGCAACGCATGTCCAAGCAGGTCAAGGCGCTCGGAGATCGGTCTTTGGAAATTTCTCAGATCGTGTCGACCATCCGTGAAATCGCCAATCAGACCAACCTGCTGGCGCTCAACGCCGCCATCGAGGCGGCCGGCGCCGGTGAAGCCGGGGCGCGATTCGCCGTCGTCGCCGACCAGGTCCGAAAACTGGCGGAAAGCTCGACCCAAGCCACACGGGAAATTGCGGACCTCGTGAAAGTCATCCAAAGCGAAACCCAAGACGCGGTCGTGGCCATGGAACATGAAACCCAGGCCGTGGAAGCCGGCTCCGCCTCGGCCCTACGGACCGGCGACGTGTTCAAGGAAATTTCCACGATTGCGCAACGGTCCGCCGAGCTGGCGCAAACCATCGCCTCGTCCGCGGCGAATCAAACCGCCTCCACCGATCAGGTCGGCCGGTCGATCAAGGACTTCACGGGCGGCGCCGTCGCCACCCAGAAGGCCACCGACTCCGCGCGGGCCACGGTCGAAGACATGGCCAAACTCGCCGAAAGTCTGACGGCCTCGGTGTCGCAATTCAAGATTGCCTAAGCACCGATCGATCCGAAACGGCTCAGCCGGCATGAGGGACTGATGAGCTCGGAATTCGACGAACAGAATCTCGTCGGCATTTTCGTGACGGAAGCGTCGGATGGGATGGCGGTGTTGACCAGGGCGCTCCATCCCGCTGACGGGAGCGTGCCGAGTCCGCAAGAATTGCAGGAACAGTACATTGTGGCCCATCGCGTCCGCGGCGCCGCCGCGCTGTACGGGTATCAGGGCATCGCCCGATTGTCCGAGCGCCTGGAGTCCTTGCTCGAGCAGGCGGCGGCGATTCCGGCCTCCGACTGGCCGCGCGCCGTGGGAGCGATGCGGGAAATCATTCAGGGCATTCAATCGCAGGTGCAGTCGATCGCCGACGGGACGGGAGAAGATCTCAGCGTCTCGGAACGATGTTGCGCGTCATCGGATGATCTGGTGCCGGAGTCCTCCGTTGAGGAGCGTGAGGGCTCCTCTCCCGCCCCGCCGGCCGCCGCGCTCGAGCCGTCGTATTTGGTTCCTGAACTGGACGCCGAGGTGCTGTCCTACTTCGTGCCCGAGGTGGAAGAGTATCTGGAGGCGATCGATGGCTTGACCAGGATTCTGGAGACCAATGCGTCGGATGAGGATGCCTGCTATCGATTGTTCCGAACAACCCACACACTCAAGGGATCGAGTTACACGATTGGGTTTCAGGTGATCGGCGATGTGGCCCATCCTATGGAAGACTGTATGGTGGCGGTGCGGGAAAAGCGGATTCTCGTCACCGGGGTGCTGCTGCAGGCGATGAACCGTGCGGCGGCGGTGATCCGAACCGTGCTTCGTCGCGACCCGGTCCATGTGACTCGTCTTCAGGAGGAGGTGCCCGCTCTGATCCGGTTGCTCAAGAGTGTGTCGCAGGGAGAGGTCGTCGCAGACACGGCGATGGCCTCCGCGAAGGAGTCGCCCGGTCCGTTGCCAAGTGTGCCGGCAGTCGACACGTCCTCCGAGTTGACCGACGACTATCTCGTCCCGCACCTGGACCCGGAGGTGTTGTCGTATTTCGCCCCGGAGGCGCAGGAGTACTTGGAGACCCTGGAAGCCAACTTGTTGCGGTTGGATAAGGATCCGGGAAATCGAGAACTGATCAATCAGTTGTTCCGGACGGCCCACACGCTGAAAGGGTCCGCGTACACGGTGGGCTTTCAATCCATCGGCGATCTGGTCCATCACCTCGAAGATTTCATGGGTGCGGTGCGTGACGGCCGGTTTCAGGTGAAACCGGGCCATACGGATTTGTTGTTGCGCTCGGTGGACGTCGTGCGGGTGCTGATGCGCCGCGATCTCACCATTGTGACCGCCACACGGCAGCGGTTTGCGGCGGCGTTGTCGGAACTCAAACGGCTGGAGCACGGCGAGACCGGCGCGGAACCGGCGGTGGAGTCGCAGTGGACCCCGGACGAGGCGGCCCCGCAGGCCGCCCTCGCCGCTGCAGAGGATCCGGGGCCCAAGGCGTCGGAGACCAAGGCGGCCGAGGACCGGGAGGTCATCCGGGTCAGCCGGGATCGGTTGGAGCGGCTCTTGAATTTGGTGGGCGAGTTGGTGATCGGCCGCGGGCGATTGGAACAACGGCTGCGTGTGCTCGAACAGTTGTCCCAACAAGTGCTGGCGTGTAAAAACCGCTTGGTGGACTCCGTCCAGTCGTTCGAAGAGAAACACACCTTTACCTACCAAGCCGCGGCGGCCAATTCGAGCGCCGACACGCCGGTGCAGGTCTTTCCCGGCCTGAGCGACTTCGGCTCTCTGGAACTCGACAAGTACGACGATTTCAATATTCTCGCCCGCCGCATCAGTGAGGTGACGGCCGATATCAGCGAATCGATGTCGCAGCTGAGCGGGTCCATTCGGCGTTCGCATGACGACATGAGCCAATTGCAGCAATTGACGCTCGGCATGCGGGATGAAATTGCGCGCGCGCGCATGGTTCCCATTGGAACGCCGTTTACCCGTTTTCGCAGGGCGATCCGGGAGATTGCGCGCGCCTCCAACAAGGAGGTGACGCTGGCCACCTCCGGGGAACATACGGAGGTCGATACGGGTGTCGTGGAACGGCTGGTGGATCCATTGATCCATCTGGTCCGCAACGCCGTCTATCACGGCATTGAACCGTCCGCAGAGCGCATCGCAAAGGGCAAGCCGGCCGTCGGGACCGTCTATCTCCATGCCGCGCATCGCGGGAACTCCGTGATCATTGAAGTGGAGGACGACGGAGCCGGGTTGGATCTGGAACGGATTCGGGCCAAGGCGGTGAAGCTCGGGCTGGCACGGCCCGATCAAGCCCGCGGCATGTCCGAGGCCGAGGTGCTCAAGTACATCTTCACGCCGGGATTCTCGACCGCGGAGAAGGTCGGCGATCAAGCCGGCCGCGGCGTCGGCCTCGATGTGGTCAAGCGCGTCATTGAGGGCATGAACGGGCATATCAACGTCGAATCAATTCCCGGCGCCGGGACCAAATTCACGTTGGACCTGCCGTTGACGCTGTTGATCGCCACGGCGCTGTTGGTCCGCACCGGCACGGAGCGGTATGCGATTCCGCTGCCCAGCGTCCGCGAAGTCACCATGCCGACGGACAGCACGATGCAGCACATGGGCGAGCGGGCCGTGTTGCATCTCGGCGATGAAGCGATCGAGGTGCATCCCCTTCGCCAGCTCCTGCGCCATGAACCGGGACCGGTCGAAATGACGATGCCGATCGTGATTGTCAGGACGGTCGCGGGGCCGATCGGACTGGCGGTGGATGAGTTGTTGGGGCGCCAGGAAATCGTCATCAAAACGCTGGGCTCCTTGAAGCCGCTCGAACATTCGGTTTTCGGCGGCGCCACGATCGATCCGGAAGGCCGGGTGGTGCTCGTCATCGACCCGGGCCGGTTGCTGGCCGGGGACACGCAGCAGGCGCTGCCGGTCGCGCCGAGTCACGACATCTCGCTGACGGAAGGCGCCGGCGCGTCGGATGTGGAGACGGAGGACGCCGGCGGCGCGTCGATTCTGCTGATCGACGATTCATTGAGCATTCGGAAGTTCGTCGGCAGAATGCTGGAAAACGCCGGCTATCAAGTGGATACGGCCGTCGATGGGGAAGATGGCTTGCGCAAGGCTTCCGCTCACGCCTATCGGCTGATTTTCACCGATCTCGAGATGCCCAAGTTGAACGGCTTTGAAGTGATTCAGGCGCTGCGCAGCCGTCCCCAAACCCAGCAGACCCCCGTGGTCGTGATGACGACGCGAGCCGGGGACAAGCATCGCCAAATGGCCATCAGCATCGGGGCCAGCTCCTATGTCGCCAAGCCGGTGGAAGAGCGGGCGCTGTTGCAGGAAGTGGAGCGGTGGGTCGGGCGAGCCCGCGCCGCGCGCGCATAACCGCTTCGTTCGGGGTGGGTCCTCCGATCCAGGGGTAGGACATCAGAGCAATGAGTTTGCGCGGACGTCAGTCAAGAACAGCGACGACTCGGACCTTCCGCTTCCTCATCGTCACGGCGGGCGAGGTCTGTTTTGCCCTGCAAGCCGATTACATCCAAGGGTTGCTGACGGTGGAGGAGGCCGGACCGGCTGAGGCGCTGGCCGTTCAAGGCTTCCATTATCCCTCGATGGACTTGACCGTCCGTCTCCAACTCCAACAGGATGCCGTCGGTCCGGACACGCGGATCGTGCTCTTCGCCAAAGACCAGGCGAAAGCGCGGATTCCCGTGTCGCAGGTCCATGGGTTGCGAGAGGTCGAAGACTCCCAGGTGATTCCGTTGCCGCGCCAATTCCGGGGCGAAGAACGCACGTGGTACCAGGGCGTGTTAATGTTTGAACAGGGTGTGGCGCTGGTGTTGAACCCCGCCTGGCTGGTGGAGGGCTGCGTGCAAGAGCCGGCCGATGCCGCCCAGCGGTCTCTGGCGATGCGTCCGACCATGACCGGAGCGCAGAACTAATTATGCTCAGGTCGCCGTTTGCCAAAAAGAAATCGGAGGCTCCCAATCAGTCATGGACCCTGCTGGTCTTTTCGGTGGGCGGACGCCGCTTGGCGGTGAAGACCACGGAAGTGGCGGGTGTCTCGGCCTGGAACGGCAGCCTTCCGGTACCCAGCCGCACCCCGTTTGTGTCCGCCGTCATTCGTGACGAACAGGGTGTGGTGCCGGTGTTTGATTTGGCGGAACTCCTGCATGTTTCGGTGCAAGGCGATAATTTGTTATGTTTAACGGCCAAGCATCCCCGGGGCGCGATGGCCATTTGTATCGACGAAGAGATGCCGATCTTACATACCATCGAAGCGGCTGCCGTTGAGTCGTATCAGGACGGCGACATCGATGCCGTCGGGAAATTTGCCAGCGGGTTCGATCAGATTCCCATTCTGGCATTCGCACGACTCGGATCGGCCTAGATTCAAGCGACCTGATGCAGAAGGGAAGGGGTATGGCAAAAATCCTCGTGGCCGACGATAGTATCGCCGTCCGAAAAGTCGCAGAGCGGTTGCTGACGGAGGCGGGGCTCGGGGTGACCTTGGCGGCCAATGGGGAGGAAGCCCTGGCCTATCTGGCCAAAGAGCGGCCGGATGTCGTGATCTCCGACGTCATCATGCCCGACAAGAGCGGCTACGAGGTCTGTGCATTCGTCCGCGGCAACTCCATCTTGGCGGGCACGCCGGTGCTGCTCATTTCCGGGATCGTCAACGACGAGGTCACCAAGCAGGCGGAATCGTGCCGAGCCGACGGCGTGCTCAAGAAGCCCTTTCAAGGGACGTCGCTGAAGGATCGCGTCTTGGAATTACTGGCGAAACGCGAGGCGCCGTCGCCGCCCGCGCCGCTACCCGAGGTCCCTGTGCCGGCCGCGGAACAGGACGGGCTTCGCCAGGTGACGGACGAGCAGCTCGAAACCTATCGTCAGGCGGCCGGCAGGCTCAAGGAAATCGAAGCCCAGCTTCATGCCGAACAAGCGCGCGCCGCGGATCTGGCCACGCGTCTTGCTGAATGGGAGCGGCAGGGCGGGCGCGATCAGGAACTGCACCTTCTCTTGGAGAATGAACGGCAACGATCCGCGGAGCTGACGCGCGAGCTTGCCGTGAGCCGGGAGCAGTCGGCGCAGACGCAGGAGTTGGAGAGGGCCTTGAAAACGGAGCAGGAGTTGACCGCGACGTTGCGGCGCGAAGTGGGCGACGGGTCCAAGGCCTTGCATAAGGTGGCGGAGTTGGAGGCGATGCTGGACGGCGAGCGCGCGGCGGCCGCCCAGTTGGTCCAGCAATTAAATGAGTTGGAACACGCCGCGGCTCGCGCGAAGGAGTTGGAGGCTCGGCTGATCCGTGAGGAACATCGGGCGTCGGAATGGGAGGCCAAAACGAAGGCAGCCGAAACCGCATTGGAGGCCGAACGAGCGCGTGCGGCGGAACTGAGCGGCCAGTTGGCGGAGGCGGAACGTCAGCGCCTGGGTCTGGCGGACTTTGAAACGCAGGTCGCGGCGGCGCGTGAGGAATCCGCAGATCTCCGTCGCCGATTGAACGAATCGGAGACCGGGCTGGCCACGGAACGGGACCGCAATGCGCTCTTGGCCCGGCGAGCCGCAGAGACGGAGCAGGCGGCCGAACAAGCCACCAGACGGTTCGAAGAGCTGGCCCGCAAACTGGGTGAGATTGCCGGGTTGGCGTCCCAGCTTGGAACGGGAAAAGGACGGTCCTGAGCGCCAGGCACGTCGCCATGACCAGGATGATCAGAGGACTCATCACCGATGGCCGGCGAATCCGAAGATGCGTTTCAACAGGAACTCGTCGAACTATTCGTTCAAGAAGCGCATGAGTGGCTGCAGCAAGTCCACGTCGCATTGGACGAATTGCAGCAAGGACCGGCCCCGGACCGGCATCTCAAGCTGGCGCAGACGATCAAGGGGGGGATCACCAATTTAGCTGGCTCCGCGGCGACGATCAATTTGAGCGATGTCGAGCGCGCGAGCTTTGCCGCCCTCCCGTTCGTGGAAGCCGTTCAGGACCCCGCCGCCGCGATCTCCGTCAACGACTTCATCGTCCTCTGCCGGCAATTGGGCCACATCCATACGGCGCTCACTCGTTCCACGGGAGTGACGTTTGATGAGAGCGTCGCCGCGCCCGCTGAATCGAGTCCGGTGACGGTTTCAGCGCGGGACGTCTTGGCTGCGCTCACCAGTTTGCCCCAATCCGGCGGCTCTCATCGGAATTTCATTCGGACCGTGATTGCCCAAGTCCAAGGGCTGCTGCAGAACGGCGTGGCCGAGTATGATGTGCAGGCGATGCGGGAATTTCTGCATCTCGTGGACGAGGCCGAAGGCGCCTTTTACGCGTCGCTGAAACAACAACTGCCGCTCGTCGGAGAGCGGCTCGTTCGGCTCAGGGCGCTGGGGCTCGGAGCAGGCCTGCCGTCGGAAGACTTCGAGGACCTGCTGCATCAAGTCGAGCAATTGACGGAGGCGGCGCAACAGGTGAATGCCGCCAATGCGACGACGTTTTTCAAAGGGTTACACAGTTTTCTGACCGTCGTCCTGCAACAGCGCGTCACGATCGCCGCGCAACGGTTTGAGGCGGTGGAGACGCGTCTCAACGCCTTGCTGGATACTGTTCGCGCGTGGGTTGATGCCGGCCGTGCAGAGCGCGATTCAATCGGCCAGCTGTTCCCGACGGCCACATAGAGAGGCGGGAACCATGCATCGAGGGTTCATCGACCAACCATACACCGCAGTGGGTCGGCCTGACCGGGACAGGGGATGCGACCGCTCGATTGGTTTCTCGGAACGGATGGGTCATGTCCTGGTATCGTGACGCGGAATCACAGCTGGTCCAGGTCGCCTCAGCCATTCAAGGACAGCATCCGCTGCATCTCGAACCGCTCACCGCCTCGGCGGTGGAGTTGGTGCATTCATTGAAAAAGAACGACGGATTGATCGTCGAAGCCCTGTCCAGTCCCTCCGGCTCTCCTTTGATTACCAACCTCCTCAATGTGGCGATCCTTGGCACCAAGATGGGCATGGGATTGGGCTATTACGGAACGGAGTTGGAGCGCCTGGCCTTGGCCGGGTTGGTCCACGACGTCGGCCTCCTGGCCGTGCCGCCGGCGGTGGTCGGGAAGACCGGCCGTTTGACGCGCGACGAACGCATGTTGATCGAACAGCATCCCGAACTCGGGTATCAAGTGATTCACGACGCGGGCCCGCAGCATCAGTGGCTGGCGCAGGTCGTTCGTCAGGCGCATGAGCGCTGGAACGGCCAGGGATATCCCCATCGCTTGAACGGTCGGCAGATCGGTGAGATGGCGCAGATCATCGGCGTGGTGGATGTCTTCGATGCGTTGGTCAGCGAGCGGCCATATCGGCGGCGCCTGCTGCCGCACCAAGCCGTCAAGGAATTGCTCGTGGCCGAGCGCACCGCATTCCCGCGCGAAGTCATGAAGGCGCTCGTGGAGCAACTCTCCGTCTATCCGCTCGGCACGACCGTCCGGCTGACTACGGGGGAGGTGGGCACGGTCGTCCGGGTGAACAATCGGTATCCGCTCAGGCCCATCGTGCGGGTGGTCGAACGAGAAGGCGAGCGTGAACTCGGCGCGCGTCAGGTGGACCTCAGTCTGACGCCGTTGGTGTCCATCATTGACACGCTCGATCCTCCCATGGTCGGGCGAGTGAGTTTTGCCGACGCCCCGGATGTCTCACGGGACGCGGCTCCCGGTGTCGTCGCCTCCGACCATTTTACGGCGTTGTTGGAGAGTCTTGATGCCATCGCCACCGCGATCCAGGGTGTGGTCGAAACCAGAATTCCGGCGCAACACCGGCCTGACCATCGCGACACTGCCGGGTTTGCTGCGCCGGCCGAGTCTTCCGGTCGCATCGATCATACGTTCCGAGACGAAATTGTCGGGCTGTTCGCGCTGGAAGCACGCGAGTGGCTGGCCCAGATCCAAACGGCTTTGCTGAAGCTGGCCTCCGGATTGGACACGACCGTTCGTTCGAAAGTGTATGGCGTGATGCTGAGCGGCATCACCAATCTGGCTAAGTCCGCGTCGACGGTTGACTTGGGCGACATTGAGACGATGGCGTCGAATTTGTTGCCGTTGTTGCGTGAGGTTGGGGGCGGGACCGTTCAACCGAATTCGGAGGCGCTTCGGTCCCTCCAAGCGGGGCTCGATCGTATCACGGCGGCGGTGCAATTGCTGGCCCGAGATCACCCGGAAGAGGACAGCCAGAGGGTCGCCGCTCCCCAGCCGGCGGGTGACATGAACGAACATCATCAAGCGGACGCCGGCGTGAGGTCGCACACGACCGGCACTGATCGCGGTCATGCTTCGATGCCGCTGCTCAACGCATTGAGAGAACTTCAACAGGTACGGGCCCGCTCCATGCAGCCGCCCCGTGACGTGTTGGAGGCGGTCATCCAGCGGGCCGAACAGGAGGGCGGCGGCCACCTCGAACGCGTGGACGTCGGGATGATCGGACACATCCTTCGTGAACTCGACCGGTTGGACGAGGAGTTTCTACGGGAAGTCCGCGACCGGGTGCCTGCCATGACCGGCGTGCTGTTGCGCTTGCGCGAGCACGCTCCGTTGGATTTTGTGACGGCGTCTCAATTGGATCCTGTCTTGGAGCACGTGGATGCGCTGTCAGGCCTGGCCAAGTCGTTGCAGGCCGATACCATCATGATGTTTTTGCAGGGAGTCAAGGCCTTCTTGGCCACGACCGCCTATCACAAGGTGGCGACGCTTCCGCAGCGGCTGGAGGCGATCGAGGACCGTCTCCACGCGCTGGTTCCGATTGCTGAACAATGGGTGACGCTCGGTCGTTTGGAGCGGACCGCCATTGAAGAGATTCTTCCCTCCTGAAGAGCTGCCCGATCAATCGCTGCGTGCTTCTTTTCTCACCGTCGGTCGTGGCCGACTCCGTGCGCGCAACGCACAGAGGGCCCGGCTCCATGCATTGCAGTCTTATCAGGGATCGCTATAATGGCGGCCTCATCCGACATCCCGGAACAGACCAGGGACGTTCAGATCGCGAGGTGGTGGTGGCTCGGTTGGTGACCGTGCGTCGGCCGGAAGAAGTCCGGCAGCAGGCGCAGCTCTATATCAAGACGTATATCGTGCTTCCGTCAGGCGTGGTGGGATTGCTGTGCTTGATCGGAGGCGTCGGGGGGCTGGGGTATCAATTGATGGCGACCGAGAGTTACACAGGGGCGACGTTCTATCAGGGCACCGGACTCATCATCCTGGGCGTGCTCACCGGCCTGGCGCAGACTCGCTACCATCACTATATCCTGAATCAATTTCCCGACGTCCTGGCCGCCCGTATGCGGGTAGCCGCTCAGCGGAGGGGCGCGCGGGCCAAGAAAGAATTACAGACGACCGAGATCGAGCATGCCGGCCGGCGGCTGATCCCATTCGCCTACATGGGAGGGGCCGCGGCTCTGATCGGAAGCGCGCTGGCCGCCACCGTGTATGGGCAGGTGAGCGCCTTGCCGGCGATGCTGCTGCCATGGGCCGGATTCTATTGGGCGCGGTTGTTCTTCTGGCGAAAGGTGCTGCAGTAAACCGGCGCGCTACCGCTTCGCGGCGGGTTTTCGCCGGGTCGGCTTCCTCAAGCCTTCCTCCAATGCCGCCACCCGTTGCTCGAGACTGCGCACCAGGTGTCTGAGCTCAGGCAACCGGGGAATGACGGCTTGGGCCTTCATCCAGGTCTCGTGCGGCATCACCGGGGCTCCGGAGACGATTTGGTTCGGCTCCAAACTTCGGTTCACGCCGGCTCGCGCGGCGATCATGACGTGATCCCCGACATGAATGTGGTCGCCGAGGCCCGCCTGTCCCCCGATCATGACGTGATGGCCGACGGTCGTACTGCCGGCGATGCCGACCTGGGCCACGACGATCGAATGCGCGCCGACCGAGACGTTGTGCGCGATTTGAACCAAGTTATCGATCTTTGTCCCCTGTTTGATGACGGTGTTGCCCAAGGTCGCCCGGTCGATGGTCACATTGGCGCCGAGTTCCACGTCGTCTTCGATGATGACGCCTCCCAACTGGGGAATTTTCTCGTGCGCGCCTTGATGCTGAACATAGCCGAAGCCGTCCGACCCGATCACCGTGCCGCTGTGCACGATGACGCGTGCGCCGAGGGCACAGCCCTCCCGGACGACGACGTTCGGGTACAAGACCGCGTCGTCGCCGATCGTCGAATCCGACCCCACGAAGACGCCGGGATAGAGTGTGACGCGGGCTCCGACCGTGACGCGATCGCCGAGGGTCACGAACGGCCAGATCGAGGGATCCGGACCGATCTGCACCTCCGTGCCTTGGGACAGATCATGCGCGATGCCTCGAGGGATTCGTCGTGGAACGAAAAAGCGTTGGGCGACCCGCGCGAAGGCGAGCAAGGGATTGGCGACCACCACTTGAGGGATATCGACCGTCTCCAGGTGACGATGGACGAGCAGCGCGCCCGCACGCAGACCCGAGAGCGACGGGATCGCCTTGTCATTCGCGACAAAGCTCAAGGCGTCCGGGTTGGCTTCCTGCAAACTGGTCAGGGAGGAGATCGGCCGGCCGCCGTCGCCGTGCAATGTCCCCCCGACGAGCGCATGGATGTCCGACAGCGTGAGAGGACCGGAGGACTCGGGAGTCGGCATCACGCTCACCTGGGTTTTTTCTTGGGCTTGGAAGCCGCACGCCCGGTGCGTGTTGCATGCGGGGCGGAAGGAGGCGTCGGCCGGGGAGGGGGCATGCGTTGTTGCACATACGCCGCCACCGACCCAACGGTGTTCATCGCCGTGAGATCTTGATCGGGGATTTGGATGTTGTATGTTTCTTCGATCTTGTAGAGCAACTCGATGACGGCCATCGAATCCAGCCCGAGGTCATCGCGCAGATGATGCCCCTCATGAATCGAGGCGGCATCGCGCTTCAGATAGTCCGCCAGGGCTTGGATGATGGTCGAGACGATCGTGCGGTCGGTCATTGCAGCGGTTCCTTCATGCACCTGGGCGCGATGCGACAGCGGTCAGCCGGAAAATTTTTTCAGCACCACCGCGGCATTATTGCTGCCGAATCCAAAGGCGTTCAACAGGGCGGCTCGTATCGGTCGTTCTTGTGCGGACGCGCTGATTCCGGCCAGACGACAGGCCGGATCGGGGTGTTCATAGTTGGCGGTCGGATGTATGTGTCCCGTATGAATGGCCAAGGAGGATGCCACGGCGCCGATCGCGCCGGCGGCGCCCAGGGTATGACCGATCAATGACTTGGTGGCGTTGACGGCGATCTTGTCGGCGCGCCCCTTGAACAGCAGCCGGATGGCTTTGGCTTCGACGGCGTCACCGATCGTCGTCGAAGTCGCGTGTGCGTTGATGTAATCGACTGATGCCGGGGGCACGTCGGCGGCCTTCAAGGCCAATCGCATGGTCGTCGCGACCTCCTCTCCATCCTCGCGGGGAATCACCATATGATAGGCCTCGCTGGTGGCGGCGTAGCCGGCCAACTCGGCATAGATCCGGGCGTTCCGTTTCTTGGCGTGCGCCAAGGATTCCACGATCAACGCCCCGGCGCCTTCACCCATGACAAACCCGTCCCGGCCTTCATCGAACGGGCGCGATGCGCGTTCGGGCGTGTCGTTGTATCGCGTGGAGAGGGCGCGCAAGGAGCAAAATCCTGCGAACACCAAAGGGGTGATGCTCGCGTCCGCCCCGACCGTGATGACGACATCCGCTTGCCCGCTGCGAATGCATTGGAGCGCCTGCCCCAGCGCATGGGCGCTGGAGGAACAGGCGGTGGAAATCGTGAGGTTCGGGCCTTTCGCCCCGTAGGTCATCGCCACGATGCCGGATGCCGAATTCAACGTGATGACCGGAATGAAGTTCGGATGCACCCGGTGCGGTTTCTGTTGCTGATAGAGCTGCGTGATCTCCCGCTCGCCCATGACCATGCCGCCCATGCCCGCGCCGACGATCACGCCGACGCGATGCGGTTGTTCCCGGCTCAACGCCAGATCGGCGTCGTCCAGCGCTTCCTTGCTCGCCACGAGGGCGAATTGGGCGTACCGGTCGATGCGGTCGGCTTGCGGCGACGGCAGGTACTGCTCCGGAGCAAAGGCCCGGATTTGTCCCGCGACTTTCGAGCGGTAGCCGTCCAGGGAGAACGGATCGAACGAGTGAATGGCGGAGACGCCGGACCGGCCGGCGAGCGCCGCCTTCCAGAATTCGCTCATACCGATCCCGATGGGCGAGACGACCCCGAGACCTGTAATCACGACGCGCACGGGCACCGACGGTTCTCCTTCACGTTGCGGGCGAGCCTTTACTTACCGGAAGGCTGGAACTCAGTCAACTCCGGACCCCGCCTCAGTAGCGGACTTTAAGCAACAGATACAGGCCGAGGCTGGCGAACAGGGCGTTGGCCATCCAGCCCGCCAGCACCGGCATCAAGACGCCGCCTCGTCCCAGCGCGATCGCGATGGAATGGGTGGTCCAATAACAGAATCCCACAAGAAAGGCCTGGCCGATGCCGACGGCCATGCTCCCGCCGCGGACGCCGCTTCGGCGCAAACTCAGCGCGATGCCGACAAGCACCATAATGATCGTCACGAACGGGAAGGCCAAACGGCCGTAGTAGTCGGTGAGCAGCCGCGTGAAGGACATTCCTTCGTGGCTGAAGCGGCGAACGTAATTGCGAATCTCGCGGAACGTCATCGTGTCACTATCTCCCGACAGCGATGCGGAAAAATCCTCCGGAATCAATGGAAGATCGACCAGTTGCCGGGAGAAGCCGATCAGGTCGACGGTGTTGTCGGGATAAAACCGCCGTTGATTCCCGTTCAAGAGAAGCCAGCCGGAGTCGGTATAATGGGCCTCGGCGGCCTCCGTCATCCGATCGAGTCGAAACTGGCGATCAAAATGATACAGCCGCACGCCTCGAATGGTGCCGCCGCCGACCTCGATCTCAGTGACCTGCATGAGCGCATCGGCGCTGATGCGGGTCCAGGGTTGCGCTGCCAGGACCGTCAAGGGGACCGCCTTTTTTTCGATCTTGAGCAACCGGATGTGCTCGGCTTTTTCGGAGGCTACCGGGATGATCGTCGAACTGAACGACAACAGAATGAGGGCCAGCCCCGTGGCAAACGCCAAGAACGGCGAACTGATCCAGGGCAGGCTGATGCCGCAGCTCCGCATGGCCGTGATCTCGTTGCTGCGCGAGAGCAGCCCGAGGGTGAGGAGGGTCGCCATCAAAATGGCAAGCGGCGCGATCTGATAGGAAATGGCCGGCACCTTCAACGCAAAATAGATCACGAGAGGCAGTGTGCTGACGTCGAAGCGGAGAAAGCGCCGGATCTTCTCGAAAAAGTCGATCACCAGGTAGATGGTCAGCAGGCCCGCGAAACACATCAGAAAGATCTTGACATATTCCCGCAGAATGTATCGAAACAGGATGGTCATGGGTTATTGGCGGCTCATCTTAAGAAACGCGACGATCGTCACCACGACAAAGACGGCGTTCGGCAACCAGGCGCCGGCAAACGGCGGAATGACCAGCGTCGTCACCAGAAATTCACACGCGACGTTCAAGACATAGTACAGGACGACGATCACCACTCCGACAGCAAACCCGCCGATGCGGCCCGAGCGTTTCGACACAATCCCGACGGGGACTCCCAGGAGACAAAAGACCATCGACGCGGTCGGAAACGCCAGGTCTTTATAGTGTTCCATCAACCGCCGCAGGGCGAGCGGATCCTTCCCTTGTGAGCGGTGCAGCTGTGCCATGATGGCCTCGTACGTCGGCCGTTCCTCGGTGGCCGCGTACCCGCTTTGGCTCAGGTTCAGTTTGAGGTCGTAGCTGGTGAACGCCACTTGTTCATATTGATCAACCTGACTCGGGCGGCTATGGATGACTCCATTGAGCAATCGAAGCGCCACCTGGTCCTTCGAGGTATCCATCAACACCTGGTACTGCTCGGCCACAATGACGCGGGCTCCGTCGCTGGTGCGCTCATCCGAGATAAAGACCCCTTTGGCCGGCCGACCATCGCGGCTGTCCTGCACGTAGATCACGAGTTTGGGAATGGGCTCGTTGAAGGTGCCGCGTTCCAAGGCGAGCACCAGCTGATCGCGGAGGAGATTGAGCGCGACTTTCTTGAGATTCAACGAACTCCACGGCTGCCCCCACTGGGACAATACCAGTGTCAGGGTGAAGACGGACAAGGCGAACAGCAGGACCGGCTGGGTCAAACGATAGAGGCTGAGTCCCGCCGCCCGCATCGCCACCAACTCCTTATCGAATGAGAGACGGCCGAATGCGGTGATGGATGCAATGATGCCGGCGATCGGCAGCGTGAGGACCAGGAAGGACGGCAGCAGAATCGAAAACACTTTCAAGACCGACCAGAACCCCACACCTTTGGAGACCAATAGCTCGACCAGACGCAGCAGTTCCCTCGTCAGCATGACAAAGCAGAGGGCGCCGAGACTCAGGCCGAAGGGGGAGAGAAGTTCGGTAAAGATGTATCGGTCGAGCAGCGTTCGTAAGATCACAAGGCTCTTGGCCTCAGAGTTGGCGACACTATAGGCAAGTCCTGCGACCATGTAAACGGATCGTGAGCGCGGGCTGTGAGTGTCGGGAGGGGCTTGACACCACGCCGATGCTATGTTACATGCCAGCGCGATTTAATCGAAGATGGGTTCCGTGAGCGAATCAACACTCCTGAAGGTGCCCGTCGGTCACACCCCCCACTCTCGAACTATTTCCTTATTTATTCAATCTGATATACGGCTTTTTGGGCCGGCTACGTAACTGCGCGTGGTCGTTATGGAAAGGAGGGGTTTGTGAAGACAAAGGGTACCGTCAAGTGGTTCAACGATCGGAAAGGGTTCGGATTTATCCGGCTCGATAGTGGCGAAGATGTCTTCGTGCACTATTCCGCCTTGCAAGGCGACGGGTTCAAGACGCTCAAGGAAGGCGAAAATGTCGAATTCGACATCGTCCAGGGAGCCAAAGGACCTCAGGCGGCCAACGTGTTGAGATCGGCCGTCCCCACTTCATAAACACATCGTCGCATGATCGGCACATGGGCCTGCTTCCGCACGGGAGCAGGCCCATCATTTTTTCGGTCTCACCCGATTCCACCATTTGGTGGACAAAACCCATTGATACTGTTAGCGTTTGCCTATTCTTACTGGTAGAGGTCTCATTGGCCGCCGAGCGTAGTAAAGTTCTTCAACACGCGCAGTTGCTCGCCTCACGCGGACAGTATGACGCCGCCATTGTCGAATGGAAAAAGCTGGCGGCTGACGCGCCCAACGACGGCGGCATCCACAATTCCATTGGCGATCTGCATCTCAAGCGGAATGCCGGAGCGGAAGCCACGGCGTCGTTTCTACAGGCCGCTGCTGCCTTCAAGTCTGAAGGGGCCACACTCAAGGCCATTGCGGCCTACAAAAAAGTCCTGAAAATCGATCCCACGCGCTACGAGGTCTATCGCCACCTTGGCGACCTCAATGCCGAGCGCGGGTTGCTCAGCAGCGCCGTCCAAGACTACCTCACACTCGGCAAGCATTACCTGAAAGCCGGGAAAGGGAAGGAGGCGCTGGACATCTATAAGACCATCGTCGAGCATGACCCCGCCAATTTCGACGCGCAGCAGCGCGTGGCCGAACTCTGCGTGCAGGAAAATCTTCAGGACGAAGCGACGAAAGTCTATCTCCAGTTGGGCAGAGACCGGTCGGCGCAAGGACGGTACGACGAAGCCAAAGATGCCTATCTCGCCGTGTTGCGAATCGAACCCAGCAACCGGGAAGCCCAGCAATTCGTCGAGAGCGTGGATAAAGGCGGGACGGCTCCCAGTCGAACCGTGTCTTCCGGAACCAGTTCCGTCCAGAAATCGTCCGAGTCGCTCGATCTGCTGGCGGAAGCCACAAGGCGGATCGACCAAAAGCAATATGCCGGGGCGGAAGCGATCCTCAACCAACTCCTGACCAGAGAGCCGGGCAATCCGCAAGTGTGTCAGTTGCTGGCGCGGTTGCATCTGCAACGGGGCGACGTCCAAGTGGCGCTGGGAGAATATCGGTTTCTCGCAGGCGCAGCATTGCGTGCCCAAGATTACCTCTTGGCGGAATCGCTCATCGGAGAGTTTCTCGCAGCCGTTCCCAATTCTGTGCCCTTACTCGAACTTTCCGGTGAACTTCAGGAAGAACAAGGCCACGGAGCGGCCGCAGCCCAGCAGTATGCCAAGGCGGTGGACCTGTTGATCGAACATCCTGAACCGGGCATGGAAACCCTCCACGAGGAATTGTTCGAGAAAGTCAAAGTGCTCTCGACCGATCAGGAATTAATCGGCCGCCTGGCGTCGAAAATCCGCGGCGAGGAGTCTCCCGAGAAGTCCACCCCTGCGGCATCCGCATCGGCACCGACCATCGACGGATTTTCTCTCGCGGGGGCCGAGCCTGATGGCGAATTTCAATCGACAGCGAGTGCCCAGCCTCAGGAGGCCCAGGAGTTCTCCCTCAAGGGGGCTGTCCCGGATGACGTGATTCCGTTGGAGGAGACTGTCTCGCATCACCTGACCGAGTCGAGCGGCCAATCGGCCCATGCAGAATCCTCCATGCCTGAGGGTGCGATCCCATTCGGCGAAAACGCGCACAGCAATGGGTCGAAACCGGCCTGTGATCCCACTCCATTGGCTGGGACAGGCTCGGATACAGCTGCTGTAGCACCGGAGTCGCCGGCGGCCGTCTCGTCGATCCCTCCGATCGACTACGAAGCACACTTTACGCTAGGAGTAGCCTATAAAAACATGGGGTTATACGAAGAATCCAAAGAGGAATTTGAGGTCTCCAAGCGGGCGGAGAGTTTTTATCTCGATTCCTGTCTCATGACTGCGCTCTGCTTTAAGGAAGAACAACAGGGTGCCCGAGCCATCGCCGGACTGGAAACCGTCTTGACGGATCCTCGTTGTCAAGGAGCCAAGGGGCAAGCCATCCGTTATGAGTTGGGATTGCTCTACGAGGCGGAAGCACAGTGGGAAAAAGCGGCCAAGACGTACCAAGCGATTCCCTCCTTTCACGACGTGCCGCAACGGCTCCTTTCGCTGAACAGCCGATGTCAGGGCGCCACTGCCGAGTTCCGCCTCGCCGGCTGACTCACGCCACAGGATTCAAGGCGGGCCGCCCGCCCAGCACCGCGTCGATATTCTCGAGACAGATATAGCCCATCCGCGCACGAGTCGCGGACGTGGCCGAGCCAAGGTGGGGAAGCAGCACAACGTTCGGCAGCGCGGTCAGGGCCGGATGGATCGCGGGTTCGCGTTCGAACACATCCAACCCGGCTCCGGCAATCGTGCCGGCCTTGAGCGCGGCCGCCAGTGCCGTTTCATCGACCACCGGTCCGCGCGAGGTGTTGATGAGATAGGCCCGGCGCGGCATCAACGTCAATTCGCGACTGCCGATCAAATGCCGGGTGGCGTCGGTGAGCGGGACGTGCAAGGAAAGAAAGTCAGCCTGCTGAAGCACCGTCTCGATCGGATGCCGTTGCCATGCTGGCCCTCCGGGCGGCGACGTGCGCGGATGACGGCTCGCATAGATGACAGGCATGCGAAATCCCGCCGCCCGGCGTGCCACCGCTTGTCCGATCCGGCCCATGCCGATGATGCCCAGCGTCGCTCCGGTCACCTCCGTGCTGAGCATCTGGGTCGGTCCCCAGCCGGACCACGAGCCGGAACGTACGAGGCGGTCGCCTTCGACGACTCGCCGTGACACCGCCAGCAGCAGTGCCCACGTCAGATCCGCCGTCGCGTCCGTCAACACGTCGGGCGTGTTGGTGACGACAATTCCACGCCTCCGGGCCGACGCGACGTCGATGTTGTTGTGCCCCACCGCATAATTCGCCACGATCTTCAGGCGCGTCGCGTTCGAGAGGAGCGCGTCATCGACGTGATCGTTGAGCGTGCAGATCACGGCGTCCGCCTGGGCGAACCCTTGCCGTCGCTCCTCCTCGGACGGCGACTGTTCGGTCGGCTCCGACCATAACCGGTACCGGTCGCAGATCGCCTGCATAACCGGCTCGGGAAGCAAATGGGTGACATAGAGCAGGGGAAGCGTCATGAGACTCCCTCATGTCTGTTCCTCACGATCGACCTCTCGGATAATCGCCTACTCTGTCGATGAATGGTAGTGGAATGTGCAGGCGTTCGCCAGGCGAGCAGGGCTGAGCGTTGCCGTGAGCTGCACCGGACCATGACTCTTTGAGGACCTTGCTTGTGCTCATTGCTCCCGAACGTTTACAATGACGCGCTTCCATGACGACCACGGCCTCGCCTCTCATCCAACCCGACCGCTCCCGGGCCATCGCGGCCGATCTCAAAGCGCTGCTGGGATCCCATAAGGTCAAAGACGACGGGCCTGCGCTGACGGCCTATGCGGTCGACGCCAGCATCTATCGAATGGTCCCTCAGGCGATCGTGCTGGTGGAATCCGAGGACGACATCGCGGCCACCATTCGGTATGCGGGGCAGCGCGGCATTCCGATCACCCCTCGGGCCGCCGGGACCAATCTGACCGGATCGGCCATCGGCTCCGGCATTATCCTGGACGTGTCCCGCCTGAATCGCATTCTTGAAGTCAATCGCGAAGCCCGGTGGGCGCGCGTGCAGCCGGGAGTGGTGCTGGCCGAGTTGAACAGACAGGTGGGCCGCGAGGGATTGTTGTTCGGTCCCGATCCCTCCAGCGGAGAGATGTGCAAGCTCGGGGGGATGCTCGCGAATAATTCGTCCGGCCCGCACACGCTGCGTTACGGCGCCGTGAAAGACAACGTGCATCGCCTGCGGATGTGTCTGGCGTCCGGACAATGGGTCGAGGCGCGGACCTATGGCATGCACGAGCCGGAGTTGGACGCGCTGCTGGCGGCGGTGCCGGCGTTGCGCGATACCTTGGTATTGACGCAAGCGCACCGGGATCTGCTGGCGGCGAAGAAGCCGACGGTGAGCAAGAACAGTTGCGGCTACAACCTGTTTGCGCTTGCGGAGGGGCTCGCACGGGGCGTCTTCGACTTGCCCAAACTCATGGTGGGCAGCGAAGGGACTTTGGGAGTGGTGAGCGAAGCCACACTCAAGCTGGTCGACAAACCGCACGCGACCGTGACGGCCTTACTGCATTTCCGGCATCTCGAGGACGTCGGGGCGGCCGTGCCCCTGCTGCTGGCACTGGCTCCGAGCGCCTTGGAGGTGATGGATGCCAACACGTTGGATCTCATCGGCCGCGGCGCCCACGGAATTCCCGCCGACGCCGCCGCGACCCTGCTGATCGAACTGGATGCGGACACGGACCACGCGGACTTGCAGGAACGGGCCGAGATGATGGCGCGGGCCTGTCGCCCGTTTCGCCTGGCGTCGGACATGACCGTGGCGTTTGATGCGGATCGACGGGAGCAGCTGTGGAAAGCCAGAAAGGCGCTCTATCCCACGCTCTACCGATTCGACGGTCGGAAGAAACCCATCAATTTCGTGGATGACGTGGTGGTGCCGGCCCAGCGGATCAGCGACCTCATCCACTATCTCGAAGGCTACTTCGCCGGGCAGCACGTGCCGGTGGCCATCTTCGGTCACATCGGCAACGGCAACGCGCATATAGTGCCATTGCTCGATGTCAATGATCACCATGACTTTGAAAAGATGATTCAAGCCTATCATGAGATTCACGCAGAGGTGCTGACCCGGTTCGGGGGATCGATCTGCGGGGAGCACGGCGATGGACGTGTGCGCGCCGAGTACGTCAGAACCATGTTCGGAGACGAGCTCTACCGTCTGTTCGTCCAAGTGAAGCAGGCGTTCGATCCGGGCCATCTGCTGAACCCCGGGATCAAAATCAGCGAGGCGCCCTTCACCGACCACATCGACTACACGCGGCTGTCCAAGTCCTGCGCGACCTGCGCCAAGTGCAATGCCGTCTGTCCCGTCTATGATGTCTTCCAATCGGAAGACATGAGTTCCCGCGGTTGGTTCGAGATCGTCACGGCCAAGGATTATCGCTACCTGGAGTCCCAGCGGGTCGTGGAGGCGTGCCTCAACTGCAAGTCCTGCCGAACCGTCTGCCCGGCCGGCGTCGACGTGGCCGACCTCATTTTACAGAAACGCGCCGAACACCCGAACCGGCTGGCCGGGTGGATCTTCCGGTTCCAGGCCACGGGTAGGCCATTTGAGATGCTGCTGCGCCTGCTCGCGATGACGCAGCCTATCTGGGACCGGCCGGCGGCCAGACGATGGCTCGAGCGGATCACCCGGCCCCTGATGCGATCCTTGGCGGCCACGGCCCGGTTGCCGCATGACCTTCTGCTGCCCAGGCTCGCCCGTCGACACCTCCGTGCGCGTCACCGGGATCTCATCCCGGATGGGCATGTCAGGGCCTCATCAGGGGGCGTGGCCTACTTTCATGGCTGTGCGGCAAATTACTTCGATGATGGGGTGGGCGATTCGGTCATCGGCATTTTGCGCAGGCATGGAGTGGAACCGGCCTTGCCGCCGCAGCGGTGCTCGGGGACGCCGGTTCAGACCTACGGACATATGGACCTCGTGCGTGACGGCGCGCGGTTCAATCTTCGATCGTTCGCGTCGTATGACACGGTCGTGACCGGCTGCGCGTCCTGCACGCTGATGCTGAAAGATTATCCCGCCTTGTTCCCCCCTGGACCAGAACGGGACGCCGCGGAAAGACTGGCGACAAGAGTCGTCCATATCACGGAGTTCGTCGCCCGTTCACCGCACCGGCCGCCGATGGCGCAGCGCGGGCCGCGGCTCAGGTCGGTGACCTATCATTCCTCCTGCCATTTGCGGGCCGCCGGCGTGACCAAGGAACCGCGGGCGCTCCTGGCGTCGTTGCCGGGGATGAAATTTACGGACATGCCCGACGCCGACCGCTGCGCCGGAGGAGCCGGCACATTTCTCGTCAAAGACTACGACACGTCGCAGAGGATTTTCGAACGGAAAGCCCGGGCCGTCGACCACGTCGGGGCCGAAGTGGTGGCGACCAGTTGCCCGGCCTGCATGATTCAGCTGAAGAACGGCCTACGGGAGCGAGCCCAAGTGAAACACGTGGCGCAGCTGTTGGACGACGCGTACCAAGCCGCCGATCGGACCACGAAAGTCTCCGGGGCATGAGGCTGCGCAAGGTCGATTGGGTGTTTGTGGTCTTTGCCGTGATCGTGGTGATCGGGGTCTCCTTGTTGCCCGCCCCGAAAGATCGCAATCCCATGATTCCCGCCACAGCGGACCATCGGGCTGTTACAGAGGAACGCGGGTGTGTGGTATGCCACCGGGCGGGGGGGGCCAAGTCGGTGCCCGACCGGCATCCGAAACGTCAAGATTGTTTTCGCTGCCATGCCAGGCAGTCCTGAGTAGTCCACGATGAAACCACCCACATACATGAGGCACTCATGGTGACGGTGCTCGTGCTCGGCAATACGTTGCAGCAGGCGGTCGGAGAAAGTCAGATTGAGGTCGAGTTGGCCGCCCCCACCACGGTCAAGAAACTCATCGAATCCCATCCGGATCAACTGGGCGGGCTGGTCAGGTTCCTCGTCAGCCGGGAGGCGTTGATTACGGTCAACAAGAAGATCGGCAGCGAAGACTCTCCAATCAAGGACGGGGACACCGTGAAGTTCTCCCACCAGTCCCGCGCCTCTTACGACGGTACCAGGGATATTCCGATGTGAGCGGCGGCCGACGGTTTGAGGAGGACTATCCGCTGAGGAGGCCAGAGTAGTTGAACAATTCTTGCGGGGCGCAAGCTTCCGATCCGATTGAATCCGATGTGACCAACTTCCGGAGGTGGACGATGACGGAAATTGTCAATCTCGACAAAGTGACGACGGTGCTGCTCCAGCATGGCGAGTGGTATGAGGTCGATCCGGGAACACTCACGGTCGTTCCCGGTGAACACTTTTTGTCCAGTGAGACGGGCACCCACGCGTTTGCCTGGAAAAGCCACGGGGCCAGATTAGCATGCCCATCGACCGCGCTCGTGCTGGTCCGATACTCATCGTAAGGTGTGGCCGCGCAGTTGGACGACGGCTGTCCGCCCCAGGCGGCACATGCCAGCGGCCTTCGCGGCGCAGAGGCTCAGCCCGCAGCGAGGCTAGGTGTTCTCCTAGTGGGGAGTAGGGGTGTTCTCAAGACTATGATGTAGTCGGAGAGGTTGTAGTCTCCTAATCACCCTGACGGTGGCATCCGACGCCATGAGCGTTCCTCACGCGGACACGGGCGAGACGCCGGCCCAAACGGTTGCCGTTGAGGCGGCGCACACCCAGGCATGGACCCCCCCTCGCGCCCATCCCGATCCTACCGAGCCGTCAGCCCCGTCGCCGGCCATGGCGCGGAGCCGCG
>CAYQDJ010000016.1:44930-46762 GCA_964416255.1 uncultured Nitrospira sp.
CGAAGAGATGGGCCGGCACATGAGCGAAGAGGGGAGCCGCGCCACGGCGGTCTTAGCGATCCTGGCGAGCATTTTTGCCCTCCATTGGGCGCAAGAGTTCTTTATCCCGCTGCTGCTCGGAATGGCGCTGGCCTTTGCGCTGAATCCCATCGTGCTCTGGATGGAACGGATCAAGATTCCGCGGCTCATCGGAACCAGTCTCGTGATGCTGACCCTCGTCGGCGTCGGGACGATGGGGATGTTATCGTTGCGCGGAGAGGCGGAACGGATCATGGACCAAGTGCCCGAAGCCGCGGCTAAATTGTCGGCGGCGATCCGCACGTTGGCCGCTCAACCGAATACCATGCGGAAGGTCCAGGAGGCCGCCCGCGAGATCGAACAAGCCACGACGGAAGCCGCAGACGGAGCGCCGCCGGCCCCTCCGGCCCAGGCAACCCGCGTGGTGGTCGAGCACCGACGATTGACCCTGACGGACGTGCTCTGGACCGGATCCCTTGGCGTATTCGGCTTGATCGCCGAAACCGTCATCTTGCTACTTCTGGTCTTTTTTCTCTTGTTGTCCGGGGACACGTTCAAGCGGAAATTGCTGCACATCAGCGGCCCGTCCCTGTCGAAGAAAAAAGTGACGGTGTCCATTCTGGACGACATTCACCGGTCGATTCAGCGCTACATGCTGGCCATGTCCTTGGCGAATGTCCTCTTGGCGGTTCTGACGTGGATGGCATTCAGCTGGATCGGCTTGGACAATGCCGGGGCCTGGGGGGTGGCGGCGGGCGTGCTGCATTTTATTCCCTATGTCGGCCCGGCGTTCATCGCCGTTGCAACGGGGATGGCCGCGTTCATGCAATTTGAATCCTTTGCCATGGTGTTGCTGGTGTCGGGCAGTTCCCTCCTGCTCGCGACCCTGGTCGGAATGGTCATCATTACGTGGATGAGTTGCAGGATCGGGCGGATGAATGCCTCGGCCGTCTTTGTGTCTTTGCTTTTCTGGGGATGGCTGTGGGGAGCGATGGGACTGTTGTTGGCCATCCCGATCATGGGGACGGTGCGGGTGGTGTCCGCCCACATCGAAGAGCTTCACCCGTTGGCGGAGCTGTTGGACGAATGACAAGCCGTCTTCGCCCTCTCGACAGGCCGTATTGTGACCGGTGGTCGACTGTCACCATGTGACGCGTTGCCGACCGCGGCAGGGCACGGGACTTTGGACTGGACTGAGAGACGCGCCCGACCGGCCACTCAACAGGGCACGTTCAGTCAGATGTTCGTTTGAAGTCAGATATGCGTGTGAAGCTGGTCCTGAAACTCGATCGGGGCAGCCTCCACCGTGAGGGGCTTCTCATGGTGCGCAGGACAATAGGGCCAGTCCGGAACGGGTCCCGCCACCACCTGTCCGAAGGGGACGTGTTGTTGACACAATCCGCAATAGAGTACGGCCTGTTTGCCGGCAAACTGCGCGACAGAACTCAGATCTCTCAGCCTGACCATCAACACCCCGTTGTATTGATGCGTATCCGTCATGAGTGCCTCTCCAGAATAAATGGAAAATGAAGAATCAGAAACGAATGACTTCTCACCTCACATTACTCGTCTCCATATACCTTCCGCAATTCTGTGAAGGCACTAGGGGAGACCCTTGCTTGGCCTCCGGGGATTACCTAATCTTCTCAGGCACGACCTCGGCATGTCGCATGCACTTCCGTTCAGCACAGCGGCCTGATGAGGGTTACCGTATGTCTCGCAGTCCAGGACTCCATGGTGCTTTCTCCAGTTGGAGACGGCTGCTCAAGAATCGAAATGTGGCATGGTTGTGGACCGGGCAGGTGATCTCTCAG
>CAYQDJ010000017.1:0-23859 GCA_964416255.1 uncultured Nitrospira sp.
AGGCCAACACCTTGTCCGCCACCGCCACGGCCGCCACGGTCCCCGCGGAGACTTTGAGAAATTGCCGACGTGACAAAAACATGAGTGACACCTCCTAAGTTGAGGGCTTGTAACAAGCCCACGCTTCTCTGTGATTCCCTCAGATGACTCTTCCCACCTCCCTTCATCGCGAAATGCATATGCTCGATATCCGATGTGCGATGGGCCATTCATCGCAATAACCGGTCCAGGAAGAATCGAGGGTCACCTTGATGACTTGTATTCGTAACCATTCAAAAACATTAATAAATAATAGTTTTCCCAGATGCGACTCAAGCGACGGGTAAATTGAGATTGAGTGCTTTGGGTAACAAACGTTAACGGCTGGATAAAAAAATATTCAAAAAATATAATAAAAACAAATGAGTATGTCATTTTAAATCGCAGTCACATCACGTTACCAAGTCGTAGCATATCTGAGTATTGAAACAACGTGTTCAGCACGTTTGGAGTAAAAAAACTGGAAGGGCCTATGGCTGAGATGGTCTTCCGAGAGGGTTAGTGCATCGTTTCGTTGGCTTGACAGCGAAGGGAGTGCTCAGTAGAATCCCACCCTTCCACACGAGGCCAGAGCGGGAATAGCTCAGTGGTAGAGCATCGCCTTGCCAAGGCGAGGGTCGCGGGTTCAAATCCCGTTTCCCGCTCCAAATCGATGGTCTCAGCCTTTCTGCCTAAACAATCGCCGCACCCAGGCGTTACGTTCTTTCAGACCGAAGGTTCATGTTCGCTCATGCCGTGGTAGCACCGTGCTCATCTGAGGCTGAACCTCGCCTGGTTCTCCAGGCTGAACGGCCCTGGCGAGAACGCCAGCTAGTCTGACAATTTGGGACACATTAAATAAGAGGTATTAGAGCAGGCTACTTCGCATTGGAGGCCGGTTGGCGCGTCGTAACTCGAGAGGCTAACAGGCTCAGCAGTGGATGGGAATGAAACCATGGAAGGACGATGCCGACCATTCTGCTTATTGATGACGACGAACAGGTCCGGACGTTATTGCAGGACGTCCTGGAAGAATGCGGCTATCATGTTCTGACCGCTGCCAATGGAACGGCGGCCCTGAGGTTCCTTCAAGACGAACATGTTGACCTGATCCTTGTCGATATTTTTATGCCAGGCCTGGACGGCTTGGAAATCATCCAGCAGATTCGCAAAACTGGTGTCTCGTGCAAGATCGTGGCGATGTCGGGCGGTTCCGGTGAATGGAACTATCTCGATGTTGCGACGCATTTGGGGGCCGATGCCACACTCATGAAGCCGTTCGATCCGAAGACACTGCTGGAGGTCGTCTCCAACCAGATCCGGTGAGAGACGTACTCAATGCTATGTCTTATCTTAGAGGTCATGATCTCTTACCGACCAGGGCGCTCCCTAGTGAGCGGCCCAAGTCTGGCAGGATAAAATTCATGAGGCGAACCGTCGCTCTAAATCATGCCGATAGCCAGCCTCACTTGGGGTATCCTCGCCATAGCGATTATGCTCATCGGTTTTATGCCGCTCTTTGGGGCGCTGAATTGGCTGAATATTCCATTCGCCGGTGCGGGTGCCATCTTCAGCGTCGTCAGCATCACTCGTTCGCCCGAGGACAGGGGAAAGAGCATATCGGGGCTCATCTGCTGCATCGTCGCCATGGTTTTGGGGGCCATACGGTTGGTGCTCGGTCTCGGCGTGCTCTAATAGGCGGGTGGAGAGCGTGGTACGGACCCTTTGGGGAACCGGTGAGACACAACAGGTCAGGATGGGGGCGGACTATGGGAGCCACGAGCTGGTGATTTTGTGGAGGCAAGGACGGGGCTCTTCAGCAGCGGTTGGATTCTGGCGCGTAATTCTTCTTGAATGTCTTCGGGAGCCTTTCGTGCGTCGATGACTTCAAAGTGAAACTCATTCGCCATGTGATCGAACTCTTTGATGAGCAGCGACTGATATTTCTTGAAGCTCTCGTAGAGATCCGTGCCAAGACGCAAGTCCATCCCCGACTCCCAGTAATTCATTCCTTTGCTCTCGATCACGCGTAGGGCCAGCGTCTCGACATCGATCCGAAGATAGCAGACCAGGTCGGGAATGAGCGCGAATCCAAACGCGTCGCGAATCCATTGACGATCGCCTCCGCTGCGTACAAAGTCCCGCGCCAGGGCCGTGTAGATATAGCGGTCAGCCAGGACGATAAATCCCGAGCGGAGTGCAGGAATGATTTGATGTTCCAGGCGATCCGCAAAGTCGGTGGCATAGAGAAGACTAAAGGACCATCGATCCAGGATGTTGCCGGCTTTCGCCACTTCGATCGTTTTGGACATCAGGTTGGAACGGGTCCAACCGGTGGTCATCACCCCGTATCCCTGAACTTCCAGCCACTCCTGAAGCAATTCGATATGGGTCGAGCGGCCGACCCCGTCGGTTCCTTCGATGGCGATCAGTTTGCCTCGCAACTCACTCGGGTTTAGGTAGGTCAAACCGTCGCCAAAAAACCGTGCGTCGACCATGGGTTCCTCGCTTTGGCCTATAATCCTTCAAGGCGTCCGCAACCAACGCCCGCATGTCATTCTGTTGCGACTCGATATCTCTCGTCGCGTCCATAGTCATGAGGTTGTATTCATCGACGATCTTGTCGTACTCGAGAAGAATGCGCGATTGAAACAGCCGGAAACTTTCGGTCAGGTCCGAACTCAAATTCATGTCCATGCCGGCTTCGTAATACTTAAATTGCCCGCGGGTTCCTCCCAGTAGGCGAGAAATCGCCACGTCGATCGGCACTTTGAAGTAGAACGCCATGTCCGGGCGCACCGCAAAATTGTAGAGTTTTCTGACCCAATGATGCGAGACGCCGCGGACCACGTCGCGTGCGAAGGCCGTATACATGTACCGATCGGCCAAGACCAGCATGCCTGCTTTTAATGGCGGCATGATGTCGTGGTACAGGCGGCTCGCAAAATCGGTGGCATGGAGGAGACTGAAGGTGGTCGGGGTGAGGCTTTTATTCTTTTTGCCTCGTTTGGTGGTCTCGCGAACGAGTCCAGAAGAATTCCATTCGGTAAAGAACACTTTGTGTCCCTGCGACTCAAGCCATTTATGCAACAGCAACAGCTGAGTGCTCTTGCCCGAGCCGTCGATTCCCTCCACGATGATGAGTTTGCCCGGATAGGTGTGGGGAGCGGGATCTTCCCGGTCAGCTGCGTCGATCACTTTTCCCGTCCTCCTCTATAATCACGCGGAAAGCGACGGGGCGGTGGAAGACCTCTCTAAACAAGTCCGCCCGGGCCTTCGCCGCATAGACTTCCATTTCCGCGTCACCCGATACACGCAAGAACATTGTGATCACGGTGCCGATTTTGACATCCACGGTTTCGACGATCGAGAATTGTGTGCGATCCAAGGCGTCGGCGACTCGAAGGAGTGCCGACAACACTCGTACCGTGCGCTTGTGCTTGAGGGACAGGTCATCGTAGGCGCTGTGTTTCGTCTCAGGAAGGGCTCGTCGGTGATACCGGGCGATGTTGGCAATCAGATCAACCTCTTCCTCCGAGAACCCCGAGAGGTCGCTGTGCTTGATGAGATAATAAGTATGCTTATGATGCTGTCGGGCGTTGATGACATAGCCGATGTCGTGAAGCATCGCCGCGTATTCCAGCCACTCCCGTTCCCGGTTGTTCAAGCCGTGCAGTCGTTTGGTCTGATCAAAGAGGCGCAAGGCCAAGCTGCCGACATGAAGGGAATGCACCTCGGGTGTATGGCACCGTCTGGCGAGGGCGAGGACACTCCTTCGGCGGACATCTGGAACGTCCCGTTCGGCCTGAAGCCTCTCGCGGTGTCTCGCTATAAAATCGAAAATCAATCCCTCCCGGATAGCCTTGTCGCAGACGGTTACCTCCTCGGAGTGCGTCACTTCCAACAGCCGACGCAGCACCGTGGCGGCCGGCAGCAGCGTATCCACGCGTTTGGGATCGAGTCCGGGAATGGCCAAACGGGCCCGGGTGGTGGATCGGGCGAGGAGGGCCTCCATGTCAGAGAGTTCTTTTTGACTGATTTTGGCCAGATTGAGCTGAAGCAAAGGCCGTCCACTCCGCCGCAGCGTGATGATTTCCGCAAGATTGGCGGCCATGCCGGACGTCGCTATAACGGATACGAAACGCTTGACCGGGATCTTGTCGAGGGCGGCAGTGATCTGCGAGGTGACCTCTTTCTCGAGGTGGTGAATCATCGCCGGGGTCGGCGGCGTTTTCGGCAGATGCTGATCGAGCATTCGGATGGCTCCAAGCTTCAGACTCTTGGCATGGAGGAGTGCTTGGCGGGTGCCGATCATGAGTTCGACGGATCCGCCGCCGATATCGACGGCCAACACGGGCTCATCGGTCAGGGCGATTCCGTGCTGGATTCCGAGAAAGATCAAGCGCGCTTCTTCCAAGCCGCTGATCACCCTGACCGTTAGTCCCGTTTGTTCGGCGACGGCGGCAACGAACGTGCCTCCGTTGGTCGCTTCACGGACTGCGCTGGTGGCCACGGCGTCGATGTTTTCAAAGCCCTTGTTTCTCGCCAGAGTCACCAGCGTGCGAATGACCCCGAGGCTTCGAGACATGGCCTCGTCCGAAAGACGGCGGCGGTCAAACGCTCCGTCACCCAGCCGGCAGACGTCTTTATAGCGGTCGACGATTTGATAACTGCCGTCGGACAGGATCTGAGCCAACACCATGTGGATGGAGTTGCTGCCAACGTCTATGACGGCGAGCTTGGACAACGCGGGGCCTCCTCTTGCCGGAGATCTTAGCTGGACTTGCGAAGCGATGGAAGCATGCAACGATAGGGAATGGTCTAAAAGCCTGTCAAGCCGTTGAATGTTAAGAGTGTGTTACAAGGGGGGTGATCCTTGTGCGAGGGGCCCAGATCCTCTCTCAAACCAGGGGGACGTGAGCCGCCTGGTCGATGTCGATCCATTAGTGGACCGGCGCCAGACAGCTGGCCCGCTATGCGTCAACATCACATAGGAGCTCGTGTGCATCGCGATGGGGATGAACCAGCAGCACCATCGCATGCCGTGGCGTATTGGACCGGTCATTCACGGACTCTGCAAGGGGTTCTGTGATATGAACATGATCTGCATAGGCTGGGAGAGGCGAGGGTGCCGATTCGGCTATGGAGCAGGGACTGACGGTTGCTTCCATCATCGAAGCCGCGGGCATTCTCCGGGACGTGGCGGTGGTCACGCCCGTGAGGACCAGCCGGGACCTGGACCGGGTCATCTCCGGGAAGGCCTTTTTGAAATGTGAAACCGAACAACGGACCGGAGCCTTCAAATTTCGCGGCGCCTATCATGCTGTGATGCAGCTCGCACAGAGAGGGGGATGCCGGGTCGTCACAACCGTGTCTTCCGGGAATCATGGCCAGGGGTTGGCCCTGGCTGCCAAGTTGTGGGGTCTCTCGGCCCATGTAGTGATGCCGCAACCGGTGTCGGCAGTCAAGTATCACGCGGTGCAGCATCAAGGGGCCACCGTGTCCTTGTCGGAGACCCGTGCCTTGGCGGAAGAGGAGGTCCGTCGGCTGCTCCAGGAGAAGGGCACGCGGTGTGTCCATGCGTTCAATGATTTCGATGTTATGGCGGGGCAAGGCACCATCATGCTTGAATTCTTCGCTCAAGTGGGGCGCATCGAGGTACTGTTGGCTCCCATTGGAGGCGGAGGGCTGCTCTCCGGCCTATGCGTGGCCGGCCATCATCTGGATCCTCGACTGAACATCTTCGCGTGCGAGCCGGTCGGCGCGTGGGATGTGGCGGAGTCGATTCGGCTCAATCGGGTTGTGCCTATGCCCAGACCGGACACCATCGCGGACGGATTGAGGACCAGTGTCGGGAGTCGGACGTTGCCGGTGTTGCGTGCGCATCTCGCGGGTGTGTTGCCCGTCACGGAGGAGGAAATAGCTCACGCAGTCCGGTTTGCCTACGAGCGGTTGAATATGCTGATCGAGCCCTCCAGTGCGGTCGCACTGGCGCCTCTCCTGCGGTCACAACCGGAACTCAGGGGACATCGCATCGGTGTGGTCCTGACCGGCGGGAATGTCGATGCGGAGGCGCTCCGGGGTCCTTCCTAAGAGTGTTCCAGAGCCATTAGTTGACGAAGGCTGTCTTCGGCCAGGCGAAGGTCGTTCGCGGTCGGGGGTGTTCGACCGAATCGGGCTCGACAGTACAGGCCGGTAATCGTCGTCACCGCCGCGTCGGCGCTGGTCCACCCGGTGCGGATCATGCAGGCAAATTCCAGCGGAGCCGTGGCGTCGGTCTTTGAAAACCCCCGGCTGGACAAATATGTCAACATATTCGCGTAGAGGCAGACCACCGCTTGGGCTGGTGCCACGGGGCTCTGCACAGGGCCCGTGCCTTTCCCATACGCTCGCACCGCCCACCACATCCCGCCCAGTGCGACGAGAACCACGCCGGTGATTCCCGCCAGGCCTGGGACCGAATTTGCGCCAAGGTTCGATCCCACGTGCGCGAAGGAGGCGAAAAAGGGCCTAATGAACGCCGTCATCGTCTCCCAGGCACGAAGGCCGACCGTTGCGCTGCCTGCTTTGACGTCTCGAACCATGGCCAGTTGATCGGCCGCGCTATAGTGCACGAACAAACGGTTCCATCGAAGCTGGAGATGATCGACCACTCGGCTGAAGGCATGCCATTGAGGGGCCGCCAGCCCTTCGACGACCTCGGGAGTGGGGTCCATCGTGACCCACCCGGATTGGGGCAAATGGACCTCCACCCACGCATGGGCATCCTGTTGGCGGACGAGAAAATAATTGCCGTACTCGTTCCATTCGGTGGCGAGAAACCCCGTGACGAGGCGGGCGGGGATTCCGATAGCTCTGAGCATGATCACCATTGCGGTCGCATAATGTTCGCAATACCCAGTCTTTCGCGTAAACAGGAAGTCCTCGATCGGCGGGTTTAGGCTGCTGAGCGGGACGTCGAGACTATACCGAAAATTGTGGGACAGATACCGCTCGAGCGCCACCGCCTTCTCATAGGCGCTGGCGTAATCCCGCGTGATATCCCAGGCCAAGGCCGCGACTCTGTCCGATTGGTGCGGAGTCTGTAAGAAATGCCGGACAAATGACTCCGGGTACACCACCGTCTGTGGTTGCCGATCCGCCGGCGACACCAGGTGTGTGCGCGACACGACCGCATATTCGATCCGGGACGCGCTCGGAAAGGGAAGGTAGAGGCTGCCGGCGGCATCCGATTGAACCATAGGAAAGCGACCGGCCACCGACTCCGCAAACGGTGCGGCAAACAGCACAGCCGTATCCAGAGATTCCAGCAGAATATTTTGGCGCAACGCAGGACCGCGCGTAGTCGGGGATGAGTGCTGCCGGACCGTAAACAGCGCCGGAGCAGGTTCATGGAGCATCCGGCGATGCGTAAACTGGTTGGTCCACGAGGCGCCATCGTAACGGTCATAGGCCACCCCCCGTAGATACAGGCGATCCAATTGTCCGGGCTCAGTGTCGGGAAGCTCTACCCGCATGACGATGCTCGGGTCGCGCTTGATGGGGCCGATGGCCCCTAAATTGACCGTGTCCGAAAACCCGGATGTGCGGATGCTCTCTCCGGGGCCGTGTTTGAGAAAGCCGGCGCTGACCCGAGGCAGCGCAAAAAAGATCAATACGGTCAAGGTGAGCGTGCCGACGGCGAGTCCGTTGGCCAACCAAAAGAGTGGTCGTGTGACCCGTCGGTCCGGGGCAGCGTCCGCTTCTGATGGCAAAGACGGCTTGGTCAAGTGAAACAACAGCATCGTCCACACTGTCGCGACGAGATAGATCAGAAACAGAGGCAAGTACCATAGATCGGTGGTGGAGGCTGCCGATGCCAGGAGCGCCATAAGACTGATGGCGTAGAGGTGGACGTAGTCGCGCCGCTGGCGCAGGTTGCCCAGCTTGACGAGCAGGAGCAGCACCAAGAAATGGATACCGGCCCGCAGCAGATCTCCTGATAACCAGATGAGATCGACCCAGAATCCTGCGAAGCCGAGTCCAAGCAGCACATTCCAGAGGGTGGCCGACACAGTCACATGACTGACCAGTCGATCGAGCGACGGGCTGCCCGCCGTCCGTAGAGCGGCAACGATCAAGGCGACGCCAACGAGCCAGAGTAGCCAGTGCGGAAAGGGAGTGCCCAACCCTAATCCCGCAAAGGAGGAGCCGGCCAGCACTATCGAAGTCAGCCGAAGGACATTATCGAACAACATGGCCCGCCTCACCGAAGATTTCCGACGTAAACACGGCGGTGGGATTGGCGCGTTCGTCAAGATAGCCCTCCCATGGCCGCACGGCCAGAAAGGCTTCGCCCTCGATCTCGTGCTCGAGGCCTCTCACGTCCGTATGGGCAAGGGGGTGGTCTGGGTCCTGTCGCTCGCAGAGGGCCAACTGGTGCAGCATGGCGTTCAGGTGCATGTCGCCTTGGCCGAAGGACGATCCGTCGGATCCTATGATGAGTCGGAGGTGATAGCCTTGACGGGCCAGGTGCACGGCAAGCGAGGCGGTGAAAGCCACGGCGTTTTCGAAGATGGCCTCATGGCTGACAGGTGCGATCGTCGACAGATGAATGGTGGCCCGCTGCTGATCCTCGGCTTCGGTTTCGCGGACGATGAGCTGAGATGTGCGCGCAGTCGAAATCCAGTGAATCGTTCTGGAATCGTCACCTGGGCGATACCGGCGTAGGTTGTACAGGTCGGTTCCGTAGCCCCGTCGGTGCGCCTGGTGGTCGTGCCCTCTGCCTGTTTGATCCTGGAACAGTTCATCCGGAAGCGTCATGATGAGCGGACAGACGATGGCCGCATCCGTCACAGGATAATAGCGGCTTTTCGTGAAGAGGCCGAATGGGAAGGTGGTGACGACGCGAATGCCGTCCAACGCGAGACGGCCCCGTCTGGCGGCGGTCAACTCATAGGACAGCAGCCGGGTCGCACCCGGCGGAAGGGCGTGCACGACAAGTCCCCGGTCCATGTCTGTCTGCTCGACGACATCGAGCACCCGTAGCGACCAGCTGGAGAACCGGACCTTGCTGTTGGTGAGGACCAGCGTGACCGTGGAGGGTTCTCCGGCGACCAACGTGTCCGGCAGGTGGCGGTGAAACGTGAGACGCCGCAGGCTGTGCTCCGCCACGATCCCCGAGACCAGAATCAGGCTCAGCATCATCGCGAGCAGTAAATAAAACAGATTGTTCCCGGTGTTGATCGCAGTTACGCCGATCGCCAAGGTCATGAATAAAAACAGCGCGCCTTCCATCGTCAGGCGGGTCGAGCGATGCCCTGGAAATAGTCGATAGACTGCACGGAATAGCGGCATGAGGCACCCTTGAGAAGGAACAGCGATGCGCATCTCGGGCGGCGTCAGAGCGGAACGGAGATGGACGCCACCAAGTCGGAGATGACCCGCTCGGCTTGTTCGAAGCGCGGACGGACCCCTTGGGCGCGGGAGAGCATAATGCGGTGGGACAAGACCACGGGGGCGAGTTCTTTGACGTCGTCCGGCAGGCAATAGCTTCGCCCGCGCACGAAGGCCAGGGCCTTGGCCGCCCGGCTTAACGCCAGTGCACCCCGAGTGCTGACACCCAGCGAAAGGAGTGGCGATTGGCGAGTGGCCAGGACGATGGCGAGCAGATACTCCATCACGCTGTCTTCCATGAACAGTTTGTCGACTTGCGCTTGGAGATCGAGAACGTCCTGAGCGGTGACCACCGGATCCAACTCTTCAGCCGGGTGCAGGGCGTGCGATCGGTCCAGCACCTTCTTTTCTTCCTCCGGTGTCGGATACCCGATTCGCAAGCGCATCAGAAAGCGATCCAATTGTGACTCAGGGAGCGGGAACGTGCCGTGATACTCGGCGGGATTCTGCGTCGCGATGACCATGAAAGGCTGTCTGAGGGGATGCGTCTGGTTATCGACGGAGATTTGGGATTCGCTCATCGCTTCAAGGAGGCTGCTTTGGGTCTTGGGGGTCGTCCGGTTGATCTCATCAGCCAACACAATGTTGGCGAAGATGGGGCCAGGCATGAATTCAAAGGCCTGTTTCTGACGATTGAATATCGAGACGCCGACGATATCAGAGGGGAGCAAATCGCTCGTAAACTGGATCCGCTTGAAGGCGCAATCCAGCGAGCGCGCCAGGCTATGCGCTAAGGTCGTCTTGCCCACCCCGGGTACGTCTTCGAGGAGCACATGCCCTCGGGCCAGCAGCGCCACGACGGTCATTTCGATGACCTCCGGCTTGCCCTTAATGACTCGGGCAATATTGTCCTGAATCGCGTGGATCGTGTGCATGAAACCGGTCATGGGAGACGTAAGTGGCCGCGGTGCGTCAATGGCTGGTGATCGAACACGAAGGGAAGTCTAACAAAGGGTCCGGAGACGGTCAAATTGAGTCGGGATTTGCACCGAGTGACAGTGGGTCACGCGGAATCTGGTTTCGGGACGAGCGTGATGAGCCAGGGGGGCGCTTCTTCGGTCATCGCGGAAAACGTTCGGGCCGTGCTGCTGGCCGGCACACCGGTGAACGTCGCCCCTCGCCTGATACGGATGGAACGGAAGGTGGCCCCCGAAGCACTGCCTGCGGCGGCGTCTGATTTCGGGAGCCGGCTTCGAAGTCGTCCGACGTCGGCGAGACTGGCGGTTGTGCCCAGCGGCAACCGTTCGAGCGCCTCGTACACCTCCCCAAAAATTTCGGGAAGGTTCTGCGGCGTGAACGGTTGATTCTGCGGCCGAAAGCGGGGGTCGTCGAGGAGGTGCGCCATCAGTTCCCAAAAGACTTGGGTATCCACGGCGCCTAGGACGCACGCTGCGCCGCGTTGCGCGAGGAGATTGAGCAATGCCACCGGACCCAGGATGTCGAACTTCCAAGACGGAAACAAGAGCGTCCGCTCGCCATGATGGACTTCCAAAGCCGATTCGCCGTTGAAGCGAGTTTGCTGGAAGGATCCCTTGGTCCGACGCAGATGTTCGGCGATGACGGCGGGCGTGAGGCGGGTGGGATCATAGGCAAACGTCGGGGTGGCGGGGGCCCAGCATGTGGCGATGGTGTAGCGTGAGGCCAGCTTGCCGCGTTGTTCCAACTCCTGCAGATGGAACATGTCTTGATTACCGTAAAAGCCAAAGGACGGCCCCATGGTCTGCTGGAGGGCTTCAAGGCGAGCAGGCGAGGCATGAAGCGGGCCTCCGAGTTGGGAACTGGGGTGGAGGCGGTCGACACAATGAAGAATCAGAGGTCGATGCTGCTCTCGCAAGGGCGGGAGGTACTGTTCGGCCAATTCACTGGCAAAGGACAGGTCCCCTGCGCCTACGTCGAGGACCGATGCCACGTCACTCTGAAGCAAAAGGTCAAACGGATTGTCGGTTCGGCTCAGGATCTGTTCAATGTCGTCATCCGTCCAGGCAGTCAGCGGCCAGCGGGAGGCAGGATGCTTGATCAAGTCAAAATAGACGCACAGGGCGCGAAGCGCCTTCGTGGGGGGGAATCCTGTCAGCGCCTTCAGGGCGGTCGCATCGACGTCTTGCAGACGCTGGATGGCCGAGTGGAACGTACGACGCAACTGTTCTTGGACCGCGTCCGGCAACGGCTGCTGGTCGACCGCGTGTTGAAGACGGGCGAGGGTCGTGGAGATCATGTCTCTGTTGAGGAGTCGCTTGGAAGATTCCCACTGGCCGGGTGAACGGCGAGCGCGGCGGTTGACCACATGCCGAAAGTCTTGCAGTGGGTCGATCGTTCCAGTCATGGAAGGACCGGACGATGTCTCGAGGGGTCATCGTGTTCCACGATGCCGAGCATAGTGGCGGGCAAATAGGATCGTCAAGACGAGAGCCTTGTCCCGTCCCTGGCGGTGTGTTAGGAAGCTAAGGATGAGTCGATTTCTCATCATGTTCATCGTGCTGGGGGGCTTCTTGTGCCTGACGTTGGGCTGTGGGTCGGCGTCACGCATCGCCGGATCGTCCGCCCACGAGACGGGCTGGCAACCGTGGCAGATCATTGACACGGAGAGCGGCAGCATCCGATCCGTTGCCGACTGGCTCCCGGAGTTGGCCGAGTATGATCTCGTGTATTTGGGGGAGGAGCACTACAATCCCCATCATATCGACGCGGCAATTCGCGTGTTGACCAGTGTGATGGCCGGCGGTCGGCGTCCGGCCATCGGAATGGAAATGTTCGGGTGGGATGGACAGCCGGCTTTGGACCGGTATGTCTTGGACCAGTCTGTGGATCGCGACGCCTTTGTTGAACAGGTACACTGGAAGGCGAACTGGGGGGGCGACTTTGATCACTATGAGCCGCTGGTGTCGTTGGCCCGGGAGCGGCACCTCCCGTTGGTAGCCATGAATCCTCCGAAGGGGCTGATCAGGAATGTGGTCAAGCACGGCCTGGCCCAGGTTCGGGACACCGAAGAATGGGCGCGGTGGGGGTTCGCTGATGAGGAGGTCGTTGACGACGCTGCCTATCGCGCCAGAATACTCGATCAACTTCGTCGCTGTCACGGCGGGGGGACCGAAGAGGACTATCGAACGATGTATGAAGCGTCGATGGTTCGGGATGAAGGCATGGCCAAGTCGTTGGTCGCGGTGTTGGAGCGGATGCGCCGGGACCACGTGGGTGAGTTCAGCACGGTCGTTAGCTACACGGGGGGCGGCCATATCCAATACCAGCTTCCGGTTCCAAGGCGGGTCGTCAGACGGCTCTCTTCCCCGGTCAAGCAGGTGACCATCTATTTGGCTTCATTCGATCACACGAGAACGTCGGAGATCGAGGAGTTGGTCCGCGAGCGCATCGCCGATTTCATCTGGTTGACGCCGATGAGCGCCAGTGGGCCGGTCCAGCGGTGTCGGTAAACGGCCTGGCGCGGAAACTGACCGTCGCTTGACAGGAAGGCGGTCGCTCTGCACACTGAGTCCACGAGTCGAAGAAAATCCGGGGCCTTGACGATGCGCAATAAGATCCCTTGCAGCGCTACCCGCTTGGGCTTACTGGACCCGCAAATGATTCGAGCGGTGTCAGACGCGTCTGCATTTCAGATCGGTCTTCAATATGTCTCGGAAAACCGCGTCCGTATCGTTGAAGCGGACGATGTGCAGGTATCCTCGGCTGTGATCGGCAATTCAGGGCTCTATGAGCAAGCGATCCGGTTGAAAGAGGGCCATCTGGTCTCCAAGTGCTCGTGCACGCTTCCTGAAGAACCGATGTGCCGTCATTGCATCGCGGTGCTCCTCGAATATCATCGTTGGGCGCAACCCCAGCACGCTCGACCATCCCAGGAGGCGCGGGAAGCCAAGGCACCACCTCAATCGTCCTATGACCCCGCAGCCAACGGAAGGGCTTCATCCATGCCGCCTGCCGGCGTTCCGGACGTGAAACTAGGCGAAGTCATGCAGTTCGTCGAGTGGTTGAGGCCCACGATGAAGGCGATTGAGGAAGGGAACCCCATCCCGAGCGCGCCTCAGCTTGAGGCCGGCGAAGTGAGCGCCTGGATACGAACGATCAGCAAAGTGGAGCAGCGTCGCCGGGAGAGTGAAGAGCAACAGAGTGCCTTGACAGCCGAGATGAGGGATCGTGAGGCGTATGTCGGGCGTCTTACCCAACAACTTCAGACCTCCATTGCGGAAACCAAAGCCGCCCAAGCGACTTCCCAGGAGTTGCAGCGGGAGGTCGCCACGTACATGGGTCTGCTCAGCAAGGTCGGTGAGTTGGCCGACGAACTCGGTCGCTACGACGGGCAGATGAAATCGATGGCACATGACATTCTCAACAAAGGCTCGCAGCTCGATAAACTCTCCCACTCGCTCAAGGAGGTGGCCGAGGCCTTGCGATCCGTCACCAAGCAACAGGCTCCGAAATAACCGCCGCCACGTCAAAGACCCCCTCTTGCGCCCGACTTCCGCTTTCAGTACAATCCTGCCACTTTTTTTGTCACATGATCGAGGAGGATGTTCTATGAAGAAGCTGCTTGCGCAGGTGGGTACGGTGACGGGGTCGTTTCTAGTCGGTGTCTCGCACGTGTTGGCCAATGCCCCGGCAGGCGACGGGCCTCCAGATTATAGCGGAATCACCGGGATGTACTATGCGTTGATCGGAATCATCCTCGCCTACGGGGTGTATGACACGTTTCTCAAGAAATCATGACGATCGCACTTGATCCCGCCCGGCCCGAGCGGTCGGGCGGGGGTCCTTCCCATCTGCATCTGCTCCTCGAACCTTAGCGCGAGCTACTTTGAAGGCCGTGCATTGGACGCGCGAAGCAACGGCCGTAGGATCGTGACCACCTGATTGACGATGACTTCGTACCCTTCCTTGGTGGGATGAATCCCGTCTGCTTGATTCAGCGTCTGTGAAGCCGCAACTCCCTCAAGAAAGAAAGGGATCAAGGGGAGATCGTAGCGCCGAGCCAGTGACGGGTATAGGGCTTCAAACTCCGCGGTATACTCAGGTCCGTAATTGGGCGGCAGTTTCATACCCGCTAGGACGACACGGACGCCGGCCTGCTGGAGTTGCCGAATAATCTGGTCGAGGTTCTGTCGGGTCTGATTCAGGCTGAGCCCCCGAAGCCCGTCATTGGCGCCGAATTCCACAATCACCACTTCCGGGTTGTTCTTCAAGACCCAAGGAATGCGACGAAGGCCGCCGGCGGTGGTTTCGCCGCTGACGCCTGCATTAATGACTCGATAGTTGTAGTGGAGGTCTTCGAGTCGACGTTGGAGCTGTGCGGGATAGGCATCCTCGGCCCTGACGCCAAGTCCCGAGGTCAAACTGTTTCCGAAGGCTACGATGCGGGTCGGTTGGTCCGCAGACCATGCGGGGGAACCCAGGACGAACACATGGAGCGTCCAGGAAACGGTCCCAACAATGATCCAGAATGGAAATGGTGTCGTGAATCGGAATGATGCCACGGAGGCTCTCTCCCTCGTGCAGTATAATACCACTCAACGTCCGGAGGGAGACGAAAGGAGCCGCCGATTGTGATTGCCCTGAGACAGGTGTCGATGAGGCTTGAAGCCGCAGGTCGAGCAGTGAATATTTTGGCGGACATCACGTTGATGATTCCCGCGAAGCAAACGGTGGCCATTGTAGGACCTTCCGGGAGCGGAAAATCGACCCTGCTCGGCCTGATGGCGGGGCTGGATCGTCCGACCGTCGGACGCATCGAGCTGGACGGCACGGACATCACAACGTTGTCGGAAAGCCGAATGGCGCGGTTTCGACGTGAAACGATCGGGTACATATTCCAATCGTTTCACCTGATCCCCACCCTCACGGCGTTGGAAAACGTGGCGGTTCCGCTTGAATTAAGCGGCCATCAATCGGCCATGACCCGGGCGACGGACTTGCTGGCCTCGGTCGGACTGGCCGATCGGTTGGGGCATTATCCCGTCCAGCTGTCGGGAGGCGAGCAGCAGCGGGTGGCAGTGGCGCGGGCGTTTGCCTGTCGCCCACCGATTCTGTTGGCCGATGAACCGACCGGCAATCTCGATACGGCGACCGGGACACAAGTGATGGAGCTGCTCTTGGCGCTGCATCGGGATCATGGCACCACGCTGGTGCTCGTCACCCATGATCCGTTCGTGGCTGGGCGGATGGAGCGAGTGGTCTCGTTGCGAGACGGCCGCATTGAATCCGATTCCTCCGCGTCAGAGGTTCCAGGCACGCCTCCCGCATGATCCCGTTTCTCCTCAAGATGGCTTGGCGCGAAACCCGTGGGGCCTGGCGCCATTTCGTGTACTTCCTTGTCTGTATCGCCATCGGAGTGGGCGCGTTGGTGGGTGTGTCCCTGTTCGGTGCGAATGTCGAGCGGGCGGTGACACAGGAGGCGCGCGGATTATTGGGCGGCGATTTGGAGGTCCGCCTTTCGCGTCCCCCCAGTCCGGACGGTCAGGCCGTCTTGGATTCGCTCCTCCCACGAGGGATGGCGATCACCCATGTGAGCGAGCTGGTGGCGATGGCCGCGCGGGTCGACGGCTCCCACCTAGGCCAGCCGACCCAGATCGTCGAGCTCAAAGCGGTCGAGCCCGAGTATCCCTGGTACGGCACGCTGCGACTCGAACCACAGAAGGACTTGGCCGCGTTGCTCGCTCCCACATCCTCGACTTGTGGGCAGGCCTGCTTTGGAGTGGTGGTGCAGGAGTCGCTGTTGATCCGGATGGGATTGGTGCTCGGTGATCTCGTGCGAATTGGACAGGGGCGATTTGTCATCACCGGCGTGGTGCATACTGAGCCGGACCGGATGGCGAACGCGTTCAGTTTGGGCCCGCGCGTGTTGATGTCCCAAGAAGGACTCCGGGCGGCCGAATTAATCAAAACCGGCAGTCGGGTCCGGGAACGGTATCTGGTGAAACTTCCTGCCGACGTTGCGGCCGAACCGCTGGTCTATGAATTGCGGGGCCGCCTGTCCTCCGATCGGCCTAGAATTACGGGGTACCGTGATGCGCAACCGCAGCTCAAGCAGTTTCTGGAACAACTGACCCGCTACCTGGGTCTAATCGGCCTCACGGCCCTATTCGTCGGCGGTCTCGGCGTCGCGATGTCCATCCATGCCTTTGTACGGGAAAAGATGGCGACGATCGCCATCTTAAAGACGTTGGGGGCCGAATCGGACGCGGTGCTTTGGCTGTATGTGACGCAGGCGTTGTGGTTGGGGTTGACCGGCAGCGCCATTGGCCTGGCGATCGGGATCCTCTTCCAGCAGACGCTGCCGTGGGCGGTCGCCGAGCTAATGGCCTCAGATCTCTTGTCGCAGTTAGGTTTCAGCAACGACCTGACCGGGGCCGCAGTCGTTCCGCTCGTGAAGGGATTGGCATTGGGCTTGTTGGCGACGCTGCTGTTTGCACTCTGGCCCCTGCTGGCCATCCGTGATGTCAGGCCAGCGACGATCTTTCGCCGTGATGTGGTGGCGGCGGGCTCCTCCCATTCGGAATCTCCAGGATGGAGGCGTCGAGTGAAGACCTTGAACAGGGAGAAGCTCCTGACGCTGGGCGGCATCGGCCTTGGGCTTGCGGCTCTCTCGGTCTGGCAGGCCGGATCATGGAAAGTGGGAATTCTGTTCCTCTTGGCCTTTGCCGCCTCGGTGTTGGCCCTTGGAGGCTCTGCTTGGGCCGTGTTGCGGCTGGTGCGACGCGGGCCTCGTCCTGCCGCCCTGATCGCCCGCCAAGCGCTGGGGAACATTGTGAGACCAGGCAGTCAGGCCATTGGGATTACGATTGCCATCGGCATCGGCGTGATGGTTGTGGTGACCGTCTCGCTCGTGGAGCGCTCCTTGCTCCTCCAAGTGGGTGAGAATCGTCCGTCCGACGCGCCCACGTTCTTTTTTATTGATATTCAGCCCGACCAGGCCGAGGGATTTATGCGGTTGCTCAAGCAGCGCGGCGACGGCATGAATCCCCGGCTCACCCCCCTCGTCCGATCGCGACTGTCTGCGGTCAATGGTCAGCCGGTGAAACTGGAAGCCGGTTCCGAAGAAGAGGAGCAGAGGGAGCGAACGGGTGATAAGGACGAGCGACGGAGAGCCTGGTACGCTACTCGCGAGTATGTCCTGACGTTCCTGGAAGACCTTCCCAAGGACAATGTGCTGGTGAAAGGCCAGTGGTGGAAGGCAGGGCAGACGTCTTCCCGGCCGCTGGTTTCCATCGAAGAGGATGCGGCGAAGTCCTTGGGCCTCGATCTCGGCCATACGGTCGAATTGGATATTCAGGGGATCGCAATCACTGCGGAGGTCAGCAGTATTCGCAAAGTGGAGTGGGGCAATTTTTCGACAAACTTCTATATGATTCTCTCTCCGGGTTCCCTGGAGGACGCCCCGCTGACCTATGTCGCCACGGTCCGGGTTGGCCCCGATGACGAAGTTCCGCTTCAACAGTCGGTCGTGGCGGCATTTCCGAACGTGACGGCCATCAACATCGGCGATGTTCTGGATAGTTTTTCCAGGGTGCTCGATCGCCTGTCTGTGGCCATTCGCGCGGTGGCCCTATTTTGCGTGGTCTCAGGTGGACTCGTCTTGGCGGCCGCGCTGGCGGCGACACGCTATCGGCGTTTGTATGAATCAGTCATTCTGAAAGCGCTCGGGGCTACCCGCGCGGTCATCGCGTCGGCGTTTGCCCTTGAGTATGCATTGTTGGGCGCGCTGGGTGGACTCTTGGGGACCGCGCTCGCCAGTGCCTTGTCGTGGGTGATGCTGAGCATGTTGTTTGACCTCTCATGGAGCCTTCACCCGTTGGTGTTGGTGACCGCCGTGTGTGTCACGATTGCCCTGACGATGGCGGTGGGGTTTCTCAGCACCTTTCGCATCCTCGGCCATCCTCCGCTCACGGTCCTGCGTCACGAATAGCGGTCTCGGGCCCTGTGCAGAGGCCCGATCAGTTCGGCACGATGCGGAACACACCGCCTGTGAGCGTAATGACATACAATTCGCCTTCGGCGTCCTCCGCGAAACTGACCAGCTGCCCTCCCGGAGGCGCGAGCAGCGGCCAGGTCAGGTGGTGTTGAGCGATTCCTTCAGTGGTCACGCGGAAGCTGTTGACGAAGCCGGCGCAGAAATCGCCATAGAAATAGGTGCCCGCGAGTGTAGGCGTGATTGCGCCCCGGTACACGTACCCGCCGGTGATGGCGCAGCTTCCGCTCTCATGAGCGTATTCCCAGACGGGGAGCGTGAGTGTGCCGGGGTTACACTCGGCCGCTGGGATAAAGCAGAGCGAACCTTCCATCAGGCGCCAGCCAAAATTCTCACCACGACCGGGGTGGTCGCCTCTCACGACGTTGACCTCCTCGCGACGGTGTTGGCCGACATCGGCAATGTAGAGATCCCCGGTCTGCCGGTCGAAGGAGAAACGCCAGGGATTGCGCAGGCCGAGGCTCCAGACTTCAGGCGCGCCCTCAGGCGGGGTAAACGGATTCGAGACCACGAGAGTGCAGGCATTGCCGGTCGTGGGATCAATGCGCAACAACTTGCCGAGGAGGACCGTGGGATTTTGGGCATTGTTGGCGGGATCCCCGCTCCCGCCTCCGTCCCCTGTGGCAATATACAGACACCGATCGGGCCCGAAGGCAAGCAGGCCGCCGTTATGATTGGAGAAGGTGGGATGAGGAATGGAGAGGAGCGGGGTCCCGGAGGCGTGGTCGGCTAGATCGGCGTTCGCCGGGTCGGTGCCATAGCGAGCGATGACCAGGCTTCCCGCGAGGTCGGTATAGAAAATAAAAAAGCGTCGAGAAGCCGCATAATCTGGGTCGAATGCCAGACCCAACAGCCCACGTTCACCATCGGTGGACACCAACCCCCGGATATCTAGAAATGGCACGGCTGATGCCGAGCCGGTCGCGGCGTCGAGAATGCGGATCACGCCCGCTCGTTCGACGACGAACAGACGGGACACGTCGCCCGGTGGTGAGGCCAGGAACAGGGGGCCTGTCAGGCTCGTGGAGAGGGAAGCCAATCCGAGATCGTCGGATGCCGGAACAGAAGGACCGCCGCTTGGTCCTCCTCCGTCGTCACCGCCTCCGCCTCCGCACGAGGCCAACAAGACGACGAGACAGCACCATGAACACGTGCGCAGTATGCGTGCCATAGGGGGCGAGACCGGAACGCTAGTGTATTGTCCACTCAGCTTTGCGGGTGAAGTGGATTGGAAGATTCTGTAAGGGAAGGGCCGCATGGGACTCAACTGGGGGAACGCCTAGGCCTCGCGGCAACAAAGCCATGCGCTCCGATCCCCGTCTAAGGAACCAGGAGGTCGGGTAATCCGGCCAACTCACGCTCCCGAAATTTCACCGCGATACGGAGTTGCTCCAGATATTGCTCCAGGGTCTTCCCTCCCAGATCGATCTTTCGGGATCTAAAAAACGCGACGACTTCCTGTTCCAGGTCCGGGGTGGCCAGCGACACGATGCCCCCGCACATGCGACGCAGACCCTGTTTCGGAAACCGCTGGTCCATGCGATCCCAGTTTGAAGTGGTGAACGTCCAGGCCAGCTCCCGGCCATACACGTTGCCGAGCACCGCACTGACGATGAAAGGCGCGTCTTGCGTACGGATATCGCCGTTGATCGTGCGCGACAGAGTACGTGCGAGCAATGCCGGGTTCCGAAAGCCTGCCAGTGAAAACAAGTAACGGCGCTCCTCCTGCGGTGTGGCCGCCTTGGCGATGCGGTCGGAAAAGTCCTCATAGCGGGCGTTGTCGCCCACATGAGCAAGAATTGCCACGATGGCGGGAAGAAGATTCGGGTCAACGGCATCCGGCTGGTGAAGATACCGTTGATACCGCTCCGCAGCTTGGGCTTGAATCGTCTGATCGTTGCCGAGTTTTCCCAAGACCGCAATGAGATCCCCGCGCAATTGGCGAAGCAAATCGTGTTCGCCAGGCGCCGGGTCCCAGCCGAGTGCCCCGACCAACGGCGTCAAGCGGGCCCGCACAAAGGCCTCGAGGCTCGGACGTTCACGCTCTGTCACGATGCGGTTGAGAAGGGCAAAGGAGTCCAGCAGGACGACCCAGACGTTCTTGTCCCGTTCTTGCGTGAACCACGCGGTGAGGCGCAGATAGTCGTGAAGCGGCAGATGGCCCGCCACGGCCGTGGCCCACGCATCACTAACGAGATTGAAGCGCTCCATGGGGGCGAGTGTCTGCAACCCGGCGTCGAGCAGCCATTGGAGCAGCGTGGCATCGTAACGGACCCGATAGAATCCTTGCCCCCCTCCATTGACGACCACCCGGCGCGCGTCCTCTGGAAGTCTGATAGTCGTGTCCTCTGTCAGCACCAAGCGGCGCTGCTCCGTCGTGTCTCCGGCTGTCACGTGCAGGACCACCGGCACGTGCCACCGCGTGTCAGGGGCGTCGGGCTGAGGCAGATAGGTAAAGCGTTGCTGCGAGAGAGTCAGCTCGTTCCGACCGTTCATGCGGGCGGTCACGAGCGGAAACCCCGGATGGAATATCCATTCGTCCATGAGCTCGGGAACCGGCTGGCCGGCCGCCTTGCCCAACGACACCCACAGGTCTTGCGTATCGGCATTGCCATAGGCATGACGAGCGAGGTAGTCCCGGACCCCATCCCGGAAGACAGTTGCGCCAAGGTGTTGCTCCAGCATGCGGAGAACCGACGCGCCTTTCTCATAGGTCAAGACGTCGAACATCGCGTCCGCATCCGTGGGGGCGCGAACCGGAAACTCGATGGGCCGCGTGCTGAGCAGCCCGTCCACGGAAAACGCCGCGGCGCGTGAGACGCCGAAGGAGTCCCACCGTTTCCACTCCGGTCTCCAGGCATCCACGGCCAGCATTTCCATGAAGGTGGCAAACGCTTCATTGAGCCAGAGCCCGTTCCACCAAGCCATCGTGACCAAATCGCCAAACCACATATGGGCATTCTCGTGCGCAACCACGTCGGCCACCCGTTCCAGTTCAGCGTGGGTGGCCGTCCGAGGATCGACCAAGAGCGCCGTTTCGCGGAAGGTGATGGCACCGAGATTTTCCATGGCGCCGGATGCAAAGTCGGGAATCGCGAGCAGATCCAGCTTGTCGCCGGGGTACGGAATGCCGTAATAGTCCTCGAAAAATCCCAGGGATGCGACAGCGATCTCTTGTCCAAATGCGGTGAGCGATTGTTTGCCCGGAATCGTCCACAGTCGCAGAGGCGTGGTGCCGACCATCGCCGCCGACGAGGCCTCGAGCCGGCCAACCACGAAGGCGACGAGATAGGTCGACATGGGAATCGTGTCGGCGAAGCGGAAAACCTTTTTCCCTCCGTCCACGGTCTGCGAGACGATCCTGGTGTTGGATACCGCCGTGAGCGCCGGATCGAAAATTAAGGTGGTGGCGAAGACCGCCTTAAAATCCGGCTCATCCCAACAGGGGAATGCGCGGCGGGCATCCGTGGCCTCAAATTGAGTGGCGGCCACGGTCTGCATGGTTCCGGACGCATCTTTATACGTGCTCCGATAGAATCCCCTGAGTTGGTCGTTGAGCCTGCCCCGAAAGAGGATGGTCAGGAACCATTCACCCGTTGTGATCGGTTGAGCCACAAGCAGACGACAACGCTGCGAGGCTTCGTCGAGTTCCACCCTGGCGTCCTTTTCGACCTCCGCCTGATTGCGAATGATTGCGGATGAGACGGTTAGATCCACCGTATTGAGCAGGATCGTGCTCGTTGGCTGCCGAACCTCTAGGGTGATCGTCACACGTCCTTCGAACGTCGCAGTGGAGAGATCCGGTTCGAGCTGCAGGTCGTAGCGATGGGGGATGACGTGGCGTGGCAAGCGATAGGGATCCACGCTTGGGCTGTCGGTCTCGGGCTGCATCATGTCACCTCTTGGTCGTCCGGCGGCAGTGACGGCGGTGTGGGACCACCACATCAAGGCTGCGGAAGTCAGGGGGATGGCGGCCGCGACGCGGGTCCACTCCGCCACAGAGCGGAGAAAGTTTCGACGGTCGACGGGCTCATTCATGGCCTCGTGCCTGGTAAGTCTGGACTCCTGCCGGTGTGCCGACAATCAACATCGTCGTGCGGCCGACGAACAACCCGGTCTCCACCACGCCGGGAATGCGATTCAACGCCGCCTCCAGGTCCCGCGGGTCATCGACTCGCTCAATGTGGACATCCACAATCAGGTGGCCGGCTTCCGTCTGATAGGGGGCGCCGTCGCGTTCGCGCAGGACCACCTGGCTCTTGGTGACCGTATGAATGGCGCGGGCCGTGTTGCCCCAGCCGAAGGGAATCACTTCGACGGGCAATGGAAACGACCCGCCCAGGACGGGGACGCGCTTGGTGTGATCAATGACGACCACAAACTGCTTGGCCGAGGCCGCGACGATTTTTTCTTTTAACAGCGCGCCGCCGCCGCCCTTGATGAGATTGAATGCGGGATCGACTTGATCGGCTCCATCGATGGCAATGTCGATCTCCCAGCGATTGTCGGCATCGATCAGGGGAATGCCGAGACGGCGGGCCAGCACGGCGGTTTCGTGTGATGTCGGCACAGCCCGGACCGTCATCCCACCGCGCACCTTGTCGCCCAACGCTCTGACCATGTGTCCGGCGGTCGACCCGGTGCCCAGGCCGATGATCATGCCCTCGCGCACCAATTCCACGGCCCGGACGGCGGCTGCCTGTTTGAGATGCTCGAGAGGGGGGATCGCGGTCATGGTGTCGGGTGGGCGAGGGCGCTCGCGACGGAGGCCGCACCGATCAAGCCTGTTTGCTGATTCATGACCACCTTCACAGGAATGGTGCTGAGCAGTCGCTTATACCGTCCCTTGTTGGTGAACGCCTTCATAAAGGTGCCGTCCTTGAGTTTCTTGATGAGTTTGGGTGCAATGCCTCCGGCCACGTAGACGCCGTCGAGTGACAGGACTTTGAGGGCCAGGTTGCCCGCCTCGGCACCGTACAGGGATGCGAAGAGGTCCAGCGCCTGGCTGGCAATCTCGGCTTGGCCTTTCAATCCCGCCTCGGCAATCTCGGCCGCGGGATGACCGGCCTTGATCTTTTCGGCCAGCCATGTCGGTTCGTTCTTTTTGGTATCGCGAATAAACTCATAGAGGGCATGGAGCCCGGGGCCTGACACCACCCGTTCGTAACTGACGTGAAGATACTGCGTGCGCAGGTACCGGAGGAGCTCAATTTCATAATCGTTGTTCGGCGCGAAGTCGGCATGACCCCCTTCGGATGGCATGGGACGATACGATTTCCCGTCCCAATACAGGATGCCCTCTCCAAGGCCGGTTCCGGCCGCGATCAGGGCCAAGGCCTGCCGTGTGCGCGGAGGATTGCCGGGATTCAGCACCTCGAGTTCGTCGGGGCGAAGCCAGAGAACGCCGTAGGCGGTCGCTTCCAGATCGTTCAGCA
>CAYQDJ010000017.1:23869-46023 GCA_964416255.1 uncultured Nitrospira sp.
GGGGGGAAAAAAAAATTCAAAAAAAAGTGAGGAACGCGCGGGATTTCGAATTGCCTGGCGATGGCGGCGCCGTCCACGATCCAGGGGAGGTTGGTGGTGCGGCAGCGATTGTCGATGACCGGTCCCGCTACGCCAAAACAGGCAGCTGAGATGCTGGGTGGCGGAACAGGCGCCTCTTTCTGGTCCTCCGGTGCGGCGGTGTCCACCTGGGTCATTTCGTCCAGAGGGATGGGGGGGGTGGGAGGAAAGAGAAACTCCTCCAATATTTCCTCCAACGCTTTGTAATCGGCGCTGTGAAAAGATTCCAACCGAACGGGCTCCGTCCGATCCGTGGTCCACTCGTACAGCGCCAAATTGGTCTTCGTGCCGCCGATGTCGCCTGCGAGAATCATGGTCGCCTCTCTGCGTCTTCTGGTGTCCGGGCCAAATGCTGAGCGGCGGAGCGGTCGAGGAGCCACTGTACCTGTCCGTTGGTGGGTCGCACCAGGGCCGCCGGTAGACAGCGCTCCGCCTCAGATTGCGGTTCGAGCACCGCGCGAACCGCTGCCGCTTTGTTGGGTCCGGTTACGAGGAACAGTATCACAGCGGCGTGATTGATCACATCTAGGCTGAGCGTCAGGCGGGTGGCTACGCCGGTGGGAGATTGAGTCACCTCCACCGCATGTCGTGAATCGCAGAGTGCCGCCGACCCGGGAAACAAGGACGCGATATGGCCATCTTCTCCCAGGCCCAATAGCACAAGATCGACGACGGGGACGGCGGAGAGTCCTGCCTCGGTCAGTCTCCGCAAGGCGTCTTCGGATTCGCGAGCCGCGGCGGCCGGGTCCTCCAGTTCGCCTTTCATCCGAGAGATGTGTTGAGGATCGATTCCCAAGGGAGCAAATAGGAGTCGTTGCGCCAAGCCGTAATTGCTCTCCGGATGATCAGGCGGCACGCACCGTTCGTCCCCAAACACGAACCAGATGTGCTTCCATCGAAAGCGGCGCTTCCATTCCGGCAGGGTCAGCGATTGATACAACCGGCCGGGCGTGGATCCGCCGGACAAGGCGATAAGGCATCGACCTGCGGTCTCGATGAATTGCTCCGTCAGGTGATACAGGCGCGCCGTCGTTTCTCGGGTCCAGGCCGGCCCGTCGTCGACGATCAGAATGTCCGGCCTGTCAGCCATGACGTGTCCGGCGGCGGCGTGGGGAGGGAGAGGGACAGAAGGCAGTGGTCAGAGCGTTCAAGGTGGTGACGGCGTCGGACGCCAGCTGGACCTGGACGGCCTCACGGTTCTGCATGCGTAGGGATTCGAGATCTCCGACGGCTTGCGCACGGGCCAAGGTGCCGAAGGTGAAGGGTTGCCCGGGAATAGGAACATCCGGTTTCATCCGGTCGATCAATTCGAGGAAGACGCCGGTGTTCGGTCCGCCTTTGTGTAATTGGCCGGTCGAATGGAGGTATCGCGGACCATAGCCGAACGTGGTCGCCACGTGGTGCCGAGCCGCGACACTCTTTCGGAATCGGCGGACCGCCGCTTCGAACTGACGAGACGGCGTTGTATATCCCAGCAGACTAATATAGGTGCCTGCTTGCAAATGGCTCGACAGGGCCTGGGCCGCTTGCGCCGGGCTGAGGGTTGGAGGCTGCGGCAGGCGTCCGGTGGTCTTGAAGATCTCCAGGACGCGTTTGGTGCGGTCTTTACTTTCCTGGACGTTCGGTTGGTCAAATGGATGAATGCCCAGCACATGGCCGGCGACGGCTGTCGCGAACTCCCAGCGAAAGAATTCTGCGGCGAGGTCATATCGATCACCGAGGGTTAACGGCAGCACGGGGTGCCCGGCACGAGACAGCGCTTTCACCTGGCGATCGAGCGCTCCATTCGCGTCCCCTTTCAGACGCAGGGAGACGAAGAAACGGTCATGGCCGTAGGCTGACGGGGTTAGCGCTGGTTCTTGGGCGACAGGGATCAAGCCGGTGCCTTCTTTACCCGTGCTTTCGGCCAGAAGCTGCTCGACCCACAGTCCGAACGCGGAGAGCGCCGGAGAGGTCATCACAGTGACCTTGTCGCGGCCGGCTTTCGCGAGCGCTCCCATGGCGGCGCCCAGAAAAGCGCCCGGGTTGGAGTCAAGCCCCTGTGTTCGGCATCGATCCGCCATGCCCGCCGCGCGTGTCAACAGGCGGGCCACATCGAGTCCCAACAGAGCGGCCGGCACCAGGCCGAAGAACGATAAGACGGAGTACCGTCCACCGATGTCCGGCGGGTTGGTAAATACCTGGGCAAAGCCATGCTCTCGTGCCAAGGCTTCGAGGCTCGTTCCAGGGTCGGTAATGGCGACGAATTGGTTCCCACCACGAGTGCCCTTCGCTTTGGTCACCACCTTCCAGAAATGCGCGAAGAGGGACATCACCTCGATGGTGCCGCCGGACTTGCTCGCCACCAGAAAGAGCGTGCGGTCGGGAAGAATCGCTTCGGAGACCAGTCGCACCCATCCGGGAACGGTGGAATCCAGGACCCACAGACGCGGGAGTCCGCGGGTGGATCGGCCAAATGATGCGCGGAGGACTTCCGGCCCCAGGCTGCTGCCTCCCATGCCGAGCAGCACCACATCCTTGATGCGGAGGGTTTGGGCTGTGGCCACGAACTTCGCCAGCTGTGCCAGCTGGTGCCGCATGTCCTCGTGGACGGTGAGCCATCCCAGCCGATCGGAAATTTCTCGAGGCTCAGGCTTCCAGAGCCGATGGTCTCTCGCCCAAAGACGTTCGACCGCGCGCGCTTGGTCCAAATGTTGGAGCGTCGAGGCGACCAAGGCGGCGAACGAGGGGGCCAGGGTTTCCGGTGAAGAAATCGGCACGAAGGACTCCCAACGCGAGCCAGCGCTCATCTTAGGGACCTTCGGCGACAAAAGGCAATGTCCGGATTTTTATTTTTCTGTCGCGTTGCGGATCACGAGGGGCATACCGTCCACCAAGGCCCAGGCGAAGGATTGCGCCTGCTCGACGGACAGAGTGAGAGACAGATACTGGTCGGAGGAGTCACCGAACCAACCCAACCACCTGTGTCCCCAGTCTCGCACGTGTCGCCACCACATGCGACTGGACGCGAATGTCCACAGCAAGGGATGTTCCGAGGCCGACGGGCGTACGGCCAGTGTGAGGGAAGGATGAAAGGCCACCTGGAACAGAATCGGCATATCGGCGAGTGAACTGGGTGGTTGTTCGACTGTGTCAGTCGGATTGAGTTTGCGGCGAGCGACTGAGGGGCGTGAAGTCAATCGATAGGCTCCTGTCAGGGGAGACCGTGCAATGAGCGACCAATCGCCGATAGGGATGCGATGGAGTTCGAGCCCTCGAGCCTTGAGCAAAATGGCGCGGACGGCGAGATCGATCACCACATAGGCTTGTGGCCTGGCCGCGAGTGCCAATTCTTCCTCAAGCACCCTCGAGGCCTCCCGCAGCGCGTCAGGATCGCTGGGATTCAGGTCAGGAAACGCTCCGATCTCCGCACTCCAGCCGGACGTTGCGAAGAGCCAGAGAAGGAGAGTGGCGCAGAGTGTCATGATGGGCCCGACCGAAGGCAGAGCGGATCTAGAAAATCATGAGCGGTGTTCCCACACGCGCGAGTTGGAACACACGCTTGAGGTCCGGGTCATTGAGTCTAATGCAGCCATGGGTGACGTTCTGACCCAGGAGCCGTGGATAGAGGGTGCCGTGAATGAAGTAGCCTTTGCCAAACCCCAGCGCATATTCACCGAGGACGCCCTGCTCGACCCGGTCGGCCGGGTTGCGCGGGACGGTCATCCCTTCTTCAATGAAGGCCCAATCCGGCTTGACCCAGACTGGATTGGTGAGCTTCGACTGCACGGTGAATGCTCCTCGAGGGGTGTCGAACACCCAGTGGCCCTGACTGTCGCCCGGTTTGTCCAGGACGGTGCCGCTTCCGGTGGACGCAATGGCCGTCAGAATCACCTCCTGCCGATGCACGATATGCAGCCGGTTGCGAGCGGTGTCTACCAGGATGACCGGCTGGCGCGGCATGAGTCGGGACAGTTGTTTGGACAGGTTATGGTAGCGGACTCGAAGGTTCTGAAGCGTGGGCTCATCGACGCGTGGGGATGAACCGTGCGGACCACCGACGGTAAACATGCCGGCCAGGACGAGGCCCGCGATCAGCGCACTGCAAACAGTCACAACCAGTCGTCCCATGCGGCGTCACCTAGGTGTCCTCTTCTTGCGCTTCTAAATGCGCCAGGGCCAGCGCCACGGCGTTGCGCCCGTTGAGGGCTCCGACGATGGTCACCGGTGTGCCGGTGGACACGTGCTCGAACAGCGTCATCATATGCGGGTTGTCGAGCATGATGCATCCGAGCGTCTGTGCCATCAGTTCGTATTCGACGCCGTGAATCTCGATGTGACTCCCGATCGTCGCAGTCGGTGCGAGGCGTCCGACTCGCTTGGCCCGATCAAACCGCCGTCGGTCTTCGGCATTGGGATAATTGAGGACGAGCGCACGAGAAAAGCGGGTCTCCTCCGCGCCGCGTTTGGCGGTGATTCGGTATTGACCCTCAGGCGTCGCCCCGTCGCCTTGATGGCGCTTCTCGCGGATGCCGTTAAACCCCAGCCGTACGGGATATGATAACACCTTGTGTCCATTCTTGTAGAGCGTCAGCAGTCGGTCCGCCTTGCTCACGACAAGGGCGGGAGCTCGATGGGTGCGCGACCATTCGATCGTCGCGTGGACCATGCGCTGCCAATGGATAATCCTGGCGTCGTCGGCGTAGCGGCCAAGTTCTGTGGTGAGCACGTGGGTCTGAGCCGAAAGCGCGTGCCCCGCCCGATCCGCCGCCTCCAAGGCGCGAGTGTAATCGTGTTGGTCGTAGAAGGAGCGAGCCTGCTTCAGCAGAAGGTCGGCTTCGACGGGTTTGTCGCCTAGGACGATGCGCCCCTCGATCGTGTCTACTTGCGTCGCGATGAACTCCAGCCGTTGCTCGAGCAGCACGAGTTTGGTCTGGACCGACTCGCGTTGGGCGGCCTGAAATTCTTGAAGTCTAGCGAGGGTGGCGGTGCCTTCGTCGTACACCCGTTGGAGCGCCTCCTCCAGATTGTCGGATTCCCACGGCCAGCGAACGACGTCATCTTCCGATTGGAGCCGCGCCCTGAGCGACACCCACTGTTCGACGAAATGGGCATACTCTGCAGAACCCGACTCGGCAGCCCGCAGGGCAATCAAATTCTGATCGAGCGCCTCAATGGCCGAGACGAGGTCTTGGGGCGGAGCTGGCACGCAGCCGAACATAACAGCGGCGCAGAGACTCATAATGGTGAGCCTGATCTGTCGGTCGCTGCACACGGCGCCGTTCCTATCGCGGCCTGCCGGCGGGGGCGGGCCGTTTTCCGGTTTTGGCCAACGCGGTATTGATTTCCGCCGAAACCGCCTGGCTCTTCTCATGGATGGCCTTCGCTTGTGCCTGTGCGGCCAAATAATCTTCACGGTCCACCGCCAATTGGACTTGATTCAACGACGCCTTCAAGGCGTGGACATCGTTCTTGATCGCTTCCAGAGCGGCGCGGTCTTTTCCCACCGGGGCACGGGCCACCAGAGCCATGGCGGCCGTGACGGCCTCTTGCGCGACCTGATACGCCTGCTGCGCGACGGCTTTCGACTCCTCTTTTTTCTTCAGCGCCGCCGTTTTGACGCGATCACTCTCCGTTTGGGCCGACAAGGCCAATTGTTCAGCTTTGCCGTAATCGCGGAAGAGCGCGAACTTGGCGTCCTGCTCCGAGACTTCCCTCTTGATGGCGGCGACAGTGCCCTCCAATTTAGCGAAGTCGTCCGGCGCGTACGTATTGGCTCCGCTTTGTCTGACGTCGGTGACGGCTTGTTCCGCTGCTTCGATGTGTTCCGACGGCGGTTTGGCGCAGCCGGCTAAGACGATGGCCGCCAGAACGAGCGGTCCCAAGAGATCGGATTTGCTCATGTCATCCTCCCTCGTGCGGGATGCTCGTTCCAGTCTGAGCTGCCGAGCGGATTGCTTCCGAGTCAAAGGCGGAGGCGTGCTTCCTGTGACGGGACTTTTCCTTTTTGGCCTTCAGCCGCTTCTTGCGCTGCTTTGCCGATTGTCCTGGCTTGGGATTTTCGCTCTCAAGGAGGTTATTTCCGCCAGCCGGGGGCGGTTCCGTGGCCGCCGGAGGAATAGGAGTGGCGCCTGATGCCGGCAGGGTTTCTTGGGCGCTGGTCAGGGTACCGGTCGAGAAGGCGCTCATGACGAGAAAGATCGCGAGGCGGAACCAGATCTGGGGCATGATTCGTAGCACCTCCATTGTTGGGATGATGAGATGGTAAAACATGCTTGTGCCCAAGCATGTGCGGATTTCGAACCTACGACATCTGGCAAGGAAGATGCCATGCCATTCACGAGGGATTCTCCGGATGTTTTGAGTTTTTCTGTCGCATGAATCCAGGCCGGCTGGGGCAGTCTGGCGTAGAGACGGCAAGAGCGCCACAAATCGAGCGGTTACAGAGCCCCTCCACGATCGCCAGGCTTGGCTCACCAGGGGTCCATGGTGATGTCACGCGACTTGTGTAAATTGGCGAAGGGTGCGCTGGTGCCATTCCAGGTTAAACCGGTTAAAGATGGAGAAGATGATCCGCTCCACGCTCTGCACGTTCACAAATCACACCATCGGGCGCGTGCGTCGCCGCACTTCCACGAAGCACCGTTCAATCACATTAGGTGGTCCGCAGCTTCCGCCAGAGGGCGCGCGGACAGTGGAAGAACGCCAGTAACTCGGGGAGATCCCGGCGCAGCCGTGTCACAAGCGCGGGATAGCGCATCCCGCCACCGGCGTGCAAAAGCATGGGCAGGCGCGACGGCCTCCGTCCGACTCGCCGCCTGATAGATCCTGGGCATCCGCAGATTACGGAGCTTGTGGACCCAGCAGCGCTGATGAGCCACGCGGGGATAGACCGTCTCGAGGGCCGCCGCACGATCAGCTGAAGCTGGCGCCTCTCCAGGCCACGCCCGTAGAGCTCGTGTAACAATCCCTCCCACGCCGCCTGGCTCTCCCCCGTGCTGCGCGTGAACCCCAACAAGTGCCGTGTGCCATCCGCCCGCACGCCGTAAGCCACCAGCAACTGCACCCGCTTCCGACCGGCGGGGCGCCGGATCCGCAGGCTCACACCATCGAGAAACAGATACCGCCAATCGTCCGTCAGCATGCCTGATGAACTGGGTACCGTCTGGTCCAAGCCCCGCGTCAAGCGCGAGACTGACCGGCTCCTCCGTCAACAGCGTGACCACCCGGCCGACGGCCCGAGTGCTGAGCCCTCGTAAAAAGGCTTCGCGGATCAACACCACCACCTCCGACGCCCGGCGCTCCAGTCGCGCCAGGCCCGCCGGTAAGAAGGCGCGCCGCCGGGTCCGGGCCACGCGCACACGCACGGTGCCGAGACGGGTCACACGTCGCGTTCATAAAAGCCGTTCCGGGCATCGGCCCGCGCCGGACTGCGTTCATACTCGCGTACGCCCAAAATAGCGTTCCCGGGCCTCAACGCACAGCCGCCCGAACAAATCTTGCCAACTCTGGCGGGTGTGTTGGGCCAGGTCGCCCTAGAATTGCTCCCGGTGCTCTGCCGTGAAGTGTTGCCACTGTTAGGTCCACGGTGCTAGCGTCGTCATGGGTGTAAGCCCTCCTTAGTGGAGAATGGGTTCGCCTCGTCAGCGCCCAGCTTACACCCTTCGTCTTTTACACAAAGAAGGTTACATCACCGGGACCCATGCGGAAATTGACAGGTCAGCAAGTGGCCAATATAATGCCCACTTCAATGAAGTGAGTTGAGATTGAGAGATAGAAAAGGGGAACGTCATGTCATTCACGTATCAGCAACCATCCAATTTGAAGCGGAAGCGGGAACACGGATTTCGCAAGCGGATGAGCACAAAAAACGGGCGAAAGGTCTTGGCCCGGCGTCGTGCGAAGGGACGGGCTCGGCTCACCGTCTAAGGTGTGGGGCAACCGGGTCTGACGTGAGGTCCAGTCGCTGACCTGCTCAATGTGTGTGATGTGCGCTGCGTCGGTAGAGCGTTGTTATCCCGCCACAACAACTCCTGAATGGGCATGTATCTCGGAATCGGGCGCTGAAGCGGAGCCACTGTGTCGATCCTAAAGTCAAGGGCGCCAGACATTTTCCTCCGCGCCAGCCGCGACATTGAGCAGGTGAAGCGTCGAGGGCAGCGGTGTTCCACCAGACTCTTCAATCTGCTGGTGGCCAAGACTGATGCCTCTCCGACGAGAGTGGGCGTCATTGTCGGAAAGCGGTTTGGGAATGCCGTTCGGCGCAATCGAGCAAAGCGTGTGTTCCGCGAGCTCATCCGTCAACGTCATCCGCGCTTGACGCCTGGGCATGCCCTGCTCATTTTTCCCAAGCGAGAGGCACTCCTGCAGCCGTTTCAGGCATTGATGCACCACTGGGATTCCTCGCTCCAGCGATGCCGCGTGCTCGAGCCGCGTTGACAGCCGCTATGCGTACCGCGTGTCTCCTGTGTATTCAGGCCTATCGCAAGGTGGTTTCGCCATATATGGGGCGGGCCTGCCGGTTTGAACCGACATGCTCGCAATATGCATTGGATGCGATCAGGCACTACGGTCTGTGCCGTGGTGCGGTCCTCGCCGTCATTCGCCTGCTCAAGTGCCACCCCTTCCATCCGGGGGGAGAAGACCCGGTTCAATAACCATCATGGCCTCGTGAGGGGAGCACAACCTGGCATGGAAAAGCGCGTCATCGTATTTTTACTCTTATCCCTCGCCATTATTTTCGGCTATGAGTACGTGCTGAAAGAATTGGGGCTCGCGCCGCCCGCGCCCATCGAGTCCGATTCGGGCACGATGTCTGAGCCCGTGCCGACACCGGCCCACCAAGAGACAGGGCCGGCGAAGCCGGATACGCTTCAGTCATTTCCACCAGCGCCGGATGCCGGCCTGGCGGGACGGGGACGGAGCGCGCTCCCCGTGGGGGAGGAAACCGTTGAGATCGACACCCCGCTTTATCGAGCCAGGATGGCTTCTCAGGGCGCCGTCATCAGCAGCTGGGAACTGAAACGGTATCGAGGCGCGACAGACGATCAGCCCGTTCAGCTGGTGAGGCAAGGGAGCAAGTTTCCGGCTCCCCTCGCCCTTACGGCGGCGAATGCCTCTCTGACAAAGGAACTCCAGGAAGGGCTCTATACAGTTGAACGGGACTTTTCCTCGCTCGATCAAACGCATCCGACGGGGCGGATGGTATTTCGGTATCGGAATGATGCGACCGGGGTGTGGGTGGAAAAGGAACTGACGTTCCATGCCGACAGTTACTTGGTCGATGTGGCGCTCAGGCAGCGGGGCGTTGACGGGTCTGTGACGGTGGTGTTGGGGACGAACTTCGGTATTGTCGAATGGGGCGATGGGTTTATCGGGTTGATCGGTTCGGCGTCGATGGTGGATGGTCACGTCGAAAAGGAGACTCCGGATTCCGAGGCCGAGCGAAAAGGCCAGGTCCAGTGGGCGGCGCTGCAGGATAAATATTTCCTGTCCGTCTTGATCCCAAAGCAAACCGGGACGGTTCTAGTCAAGAAGGAGGCGGACAAACTGGTGTCGACCAGCGTGCGGATCCCGGCGCCGGCTGAGCAGACTGTCGGGCTGCAGTTATATGCTGGGCCCAAGGAATATGACACCTTGCGGAGTTTGCAGATCGGCTTGGAGGATACCATCGATTTTGGGTGGTTTATCTTTGGCAGTTGGGGGGTCGTCAAGGCGGTCGCCAAGCCGATCTTCTACGTGTTGCGGTTCTTGAACGAATATACCCACAACTATGGGCTGACGATCGTGCTGCTGACTATCGCGATCAAGATGCTCTTTGTCCCGCTGCAGTACAAGAGCTATAAGTCCATGAAACAGATGCAGATGATCCAGCCCAAGGTTGCGGCGGTTCAAGAAAAATACAAGGACGATCGGGATCGCTTAAACAAGGAACTCATCAAGCTGTACCGCGACCACAAAGTGAATCCTGTCGGGGGCTGCCTGCCGATGGTCCTGCAGATGCCCGTGTTCGTCGCGTTGTTCAACATCCTATATATGACGATCGATTTGCGCCAGGCACCCTTGGGTTTGTGGATTACCGATCTGTCGGTGCAGGACCCCTATTATGTCCTGCCGATCGTGATGGGGATCAGCATGGTCATTCAGCAAAAAATCACCCCGACCACGATGGATCCGACCCAAGCGAAAATCATGTTGATGCTGCCGGCCTTCATGACATTCTTGTTCATTAATTTCCCCGCCGGCCTCGTCTTGTACTGGCTGACGAACAACACGTTGACGATCCTGCAGCAAGTGGTGACGGATCGATTCATTTTCCGCAAAGGCGTCGAGATGGCAGAACCGAGTCCAGCCGTTTCGAGAAAGTGATTCAGGTGGGCCGCAATGCGACGCAAGGGAGTCCTTGAGGACACGATTTGTGCGATCGCCACTCCCGGCGGGGCCGGTGGGATCGGGATTGTGCGACTCAGTGGTCCCGCGGCGATCACCGTGGCCGAACAAATCACCCGTTTGCGGGCCGGCCGTTCCTTGCAGAACGCGCGTCCGTATATGTTGCATCTCGCTGATCTCCAGTACCCATCAGGAGGATTCGAAGGAGGCGATACCGCGGTGTCGCCGTCGGGCGGCGAAGGACTGGTGATCGACGAGGCACTGGTTGTGGTGATGCGGGGGCCCCGCTCATACACGGCTGAGGACGTGGTGGAACTGCATTGTCATGGCAACACGAGGGTGTTGGGTCAAGTGTGTGAGGCCTGCGTCCGAGCCGGCGCCCGGCTGGCCCAGCCGGGAGAGTTTACGAAACGAGCCTTCCTCAATGGTCGTCTGGATCTGTCGCAAGCGGAAGCCGTATTGGACACGATCCGGGCGAAATCGGATGCCGGACTACGGGCGGCCCAACGACAGTTGCGAGGCGTGCTGGGACAGCAGGTCAATGAGTTGCGAGCCGCCTTGGTTTCGATGTTGGCGCAGGTGGAGGCCGGGATCGATTTCGTGGAAGAGGAGATCACCTTCGTCGGCCGGCAGGAGTTGACCGCGGCGCTCTCCAGCATGCTGGACAAGATCCGGAGATGGTTAACGACCGCACAAGGCGGCCGCGTCCTGCGTGAGGGCGCCAGAGTTGTGATTGTGGGCCGGCCGAATGTGGGAAAGTCCAGCTTACTGAACAGGCTGCTTCAAGAGGAGCGCGCCATTGTGACCGACGTCCCGGGAACAACCCGCGACCTCATCGAAGAATCGGCGGTGTTCGACGGGATGACGCTCACGCTCGTCGACACGGCGGGGCTGCGGGACTCCGACGATGTGGTGGAGCAGGAAGGGATCAAACGAACGGCGGCAGCCCGGGCCCAAGCTGATCTGGTGTTGCAGGTGGTCGAAGCCGGTGCGATGAGGAGCGGTGAGACCCCGGACCATTGCGATTGGGTCGGCCCAGCCTCTGAGGCGAGACTGCTGCTGATAAACAAAATCGATTTAGTGGATTCCGGCGTGGCGCAGTCCTTGATCGAGGCGGCGTCTCGCATGGCGAATGCCCCTGTCATTCCGATCTCTGCGCGCACCGGGCAAGGACTGGACGAGGTGAGGATCGCCATTCGGTCACGGCTGTGTCACGACATGCTGGAACCCAGCGACGGCGTGGTCGTGACGAATGTGCGGCATGCCACGGAACTGGCGCGCGCGGCGACCTCGCTTCGAGAGGCCGTCATGGCTTTGGAGCGGCACCAACCGCCGGAATGTGTAGCGATTGATTTACGGGGCGCCGCCGAGGCGCTAGGGCACATTACCGGTGTCATTACCTCCGATGAGGTCTTGCACCGCATTTTCTCTGAGTTTTGCATCGGCAAGTAGGAGCCGGTATGTCGCGTCAATATGAGGTCATTGTCGTCGGTGGGGGACATGCGGGGTGCGAAGCGGCGCTGGCATGTGCCCGGATGGGGGTGCGGACACTGCTGCTGACCATGGAACGGGACCGGGTCGCTCAAATGTCCTGTAACCCGGCGATCGGCGGCATCGCAAAAGGTCATCTCGTCAAGGAGATCGATGCCCTGGGCGGGGAGATGGGCCGAAATACCGACCGGGCCGGCATTCAGTTCCGGTTCATCAACACGAGCAAGGGCCCGGCCGTCCGTGCCTTAAGGGTTCAGTGCGATAAAGCTCTTTATCGAAAGGCTATGCAGGACACGCTGGCGGCGGAGCCTCAGCTCACGATCGGGGAAGGAGTCGTCGATCGATTGGTCCTCCATGGTCAGCGCATGGCCGGGATTGTGACGGGAGGCGGCGAGACCATTTCAGCCAAGGCCATCATTCTGACATCAGGAACATTCCTTAAGGGACTTGTTCATATTGGCCTGAATCATTTTCCCGCGGGACGCGCCGGAGAAGCCTCGGCGGAACATTTGTCGGACTGCATGCGTGATCTGGGATTTGAGGTCGGTCGCTTAAAAACCGGTACACCTCCCCGACTCGACAAAGACACGATTGACTTTGCCGCGATGGTGCCTCAACGCGGGGATGATCCTCCTGTTCCATTTTCGCATCGGACGGAGCGGATCAAGACCCCGCAGATGCCCTGCCATCTGACCTACACCAATCAACAGACGCACGAGATCATTCGCGCAAACTTGGACCGGTCGCCGCTTTACAGCGGCGTGATCGATGCTGTCGGACCGCGGTACTGCCCATCCATCGAGGATAAGATTGTGAGGTTTGCCGACAAAGACCGCCATCAGATCTTCGTTGAGCCGGAAGGGCTCACTTCACCCGAGTATTATCCCAATGGAATCTCCACCAGCCTTCCGGTGGACGTACAAGCCGCCATTCTTCGAACGATTCCAGGATTGGAGCGAGCTGCGATAGTGAAGCCGGGGTATGCGATAGAATACGACTACTTTCCTCCGCGGCAGCTCTATGCGAGCCTTGAAACCAAGTTAGTCCAGGGTCTGTATCACGCTGGGCAAATCAATGGCACTTCCGGCTATGAGGAAGCGGCCGCCCAGGGCCTCGTGGCAGGCATGAACGCCGCGCTTGGCTTACGGGGAGCACCGCCATTGGTCCTGGACCGGTCTCAAGCCTACATAGGTGTGCTGGTGGACGACCTGATCACCAAGGACGCATATGAGCCGTACCGAATGTTTACGTCGAGAGCCGAGTACCGACTGATGCTCAGACATGGCAACGCTGATATCCGATTGGCTGAGATCGGCTATAGGCTGGGTCTGCTTACCGATCGTGAGATCGAAAGAATCCACCTGAAAAAAAACGCAATAGAAACGGAGATCGTTCGGCTGGCCGACGCGCGACCGAAGCTCACACTGAGTCTGTTGGAAAAACTCAAAGGGACGCCTTTGGAAGATATTTCGGCCTCCCACACGGTGGCCCAACTGCTTCGGCGGCAGGATTCGACGTACGCGGAATTGCTCACGGCTCTTGATATGGATCCGCTTGCCGATGTGGATGTGGTCAATGAGGTGGAACTACAGATTAAGTACGACGGCTATATCCGCCGCCAACTTGCCCATATCGAGAAGCAGAAGAGGTTTGAAAAAAAAATCATCCCGACAGGTCTCGATTATCACGTCATCCCAGGGTTCTCAAAAGAAGTGCGTGAAAAACTCCTGAAGGTGAAACCGGAAACACTCGGTCAGGCTTCGAGAATTTCGGGAGTCACTCCAGCGGCCATTTCACTCTTGATGGTCGCTATAGAAAGACACCGGCACCAGCCGGTCTAAGTCTTCCCATTCCGCCGCATCCCCATTGATCTTTTGATCCCATTCACGTAAGTGTTCCACGTGGAACAAAGAACGGCTATATCATGTTTAGCCGAATATGCGGGCCTACGAGGAATCTCTCTTAACCATGGTCAGGCGGGACAATTTGAAGTTTACCTCAAGCAGCTCCAAGTATGGAATCAATCGACCAACCTCACCAGCATCACGACAGATGAAGATATTGTGATCAAGCATTTTTGGGATTCTATTGCAGCACTCAGTATTGAAGATATGAAGCTCGGAGCGAGTCTTGTGGACATCGGATCAGGAGCCGGATTTCCAGGCTTACCCCTAAAACTGGTCCGACCTGACTTACGGCTGACATTGATCGAGCCAGTGGCGAAAAAGGTTTCGTTTTTACGCTTTGTTGTTGGGCACTTACGGTTAGGCCATGTCCAAATTTTTGCGGAAACGCTAGAAAAATTTTTGGAAAGATCCTTCTGTCACTCCTTCGATTATGCGACAACCAGGGCGCTAAAGTTCGAACTCATCTTGAACCATGCTCGGCGGATACTTTCCCCGAGTGGAAGAATCATTCTCTACAGCTCAAAACAGCTGGATCCAACTGTCCTTGGAACGGCCTTTTCATTGATAAATGCAACAGTGTTCGATCTTCCGAAAGGAAAAGGCCGAAGGGCCATATCGGTCTTAGAACTGGCTGGGAAAGGATGTTAGTTCCTGTTCCACGTGGAACAGGGGAACAAAGAGGAGAATGAGTGGGTAAAGTTATTGCCGTGGCGAATCAGAAGGGAGGTGTTGGGAAAACAACCACTTCCGTTAATCTTGCGTCCGCGCTCGCTTTACAGGGCAAAATGGTTCTTTTGATTGATCTAGACCCTCAGGGCAATGCTACCAGTGGGTTAGGGATCGATCCTCGAAGCCTAAAGCAAACCATTTATAACTGTCTCACCAAAGATTGCCTTCCTGGCAATGTGCTTGTCCAAACTGACGTCCCTGGGCTCTCTATTTTGCCCGCAAACCCGGAACTTGCCGGAGCGGAAGTAGAATTAGTCGGAGTGTCGGGACGGGAAAGTATTCTGAAAGATGTTATATCGCATATCATTGATAAATATGAGTATATATTCATCGACTGCCCACCAGCCCTTGGAGTGCTGACGGTCAATGCACTGGCGGCGTCCCATTCAGTTCTGATTCCCGTCCAATGTGAATACTATGCAATGGAAGGGCTCACGAGGTTGTTGAGCAGCATTGATCGAGTCCGTCAGACCTGTAATACCTCCCTTCAACTTGAAGGCATTCTCCTGACCATGTTTGACACCCGCAATAGCTTGGCCCGGCAGGTAGCCGAGCAAGTACGGGCTCACTTTGCAGAAAAAGTCTATCAGGCGGTTATCCCGCGTAATGTGGCCTTAGCCGAAGCGCCGAGTTATGGGCGCCCGGGCATTCTCTACAATGCGGCGTCATCAGGCAGTCAGGCCTACGTCGCGCTAGCCAAGGAGTATCTTGTCCATGGAGAAAAAAGCCCTGGGTAGGGGACTGGACGCATTATTGCCTACGGTCAAACAAGACCGAGCGGCGGAGAGTGAGATGCACGCACTCCGTCTGGATGCGATCGTCCCGAATCGATATCAACCGCGGCAGGTGTTCGCGCCGGGAGAATTGGCCGAGCTTGCCGCGTCGATCAAGGAAAGCGGTGTCCTCCAACCGATTGTGGTCCGGCGCAAGGGCGATGGCATGTACGAGCTGATCTCAGGCGAACGGCGGTGGCGAGCGTCGAAAGAGGCCGGGGTATCTACGATCCAGGCCGTCATCCGAAACTGCAGCGATCAGGAGGCCCTGTTGCTCGCCCTGGTCGAAAATCTTCAACGAGCAGATCTCAACCCGATGGAAACCGCCCGAGCGTATTCCCGGATGATGAAAGAATTCGGACTGACCCAGGAAGCGATTGCCCACAAGATGGGCTGCGATCGCACCTCCGTTGCCAATTCGGTCCGACTCATGAATCTTCATCCCGATGTTCAGGAACTCGTCGAGCTTGGAACCATTTCCGCAGGTCATGCGAAGGTCATCGTGGGCCTGTCATCGCCCGAAGCCCAGCTGCGGATCGCGAAAATGGTGGCCTCCCACGGTTTGTCCGTGCGAGAACTCGAGAAAGTCGTCGCCTCGTCCGCCGCCGGACCGAAGCGGCCGCGAAAGGACCAGGGTGTGACCCCATGGAAAGATTTGGAAGCGAGGCTCCAGAAAAGGCTGGGCACAAAAGTCACGGTTTCATGCAAGGGACAGGGTGGCACAATCGTCATTCACTATTTTTCTCCCCAGGAGTTGGACGGTCTGACGGAAGTGCTGCTCTCATGATGTGTCTGGGCGCATCGCCTGTTCGGATTAGCCATATGTGTTGCTTTTTCTTGAATCAACGCTAAATATCTTCTCCTAACGGGCCGAAACAACTATCACGGATACGAATTTCTAGTTTTCATCATCCGGCAAGCGTGAGCAGAGGAGGCATCGCCATGTGGAAGCAGGACAAACAGGAGGGAAAACGCGCCATGATCGACGAGGTGGAAATGGCAGACAACGGTTCGACTGTCCCGCCCGTGGGGCCTGAGGCCAGCGAAGATGTGAGCGCGTTCGTGGGGAAGGGGGTCGAGTTCAAAGGGACGATTACGTATAGCGGGACGGTGAGGATTGACGGCACCCTCGAGGGAGAAATTCATACGGGGGGCGTGCTGTTGGTCGGCGAAGAAGCGGTCATCACCGCCAAAGTCACGGCGGGGACCATTGTCTGTAAGGGCAAAATCACCGGCGATATTCATGCGAAGGAGAAGGTCAAGCTCCGCACCCCCGCCGTCATCAGCGGTGGCGTCAAGACGCCGATGTTGTCGATGGAGGAGGGCGTGACGTTTAATGGGACGCTCGAGATGAGCCAGACGGTTCGTGAGGTGGAGCGAGACACGCCCCTACACCCTATCGGCGCGCCCGCAGGTGCAGGACCAACGCCGGTGAGGAGAGTGAACTGAATTGATCGCGGAGAGGCCGTTCGCGATGCGAGCGCAATCGTCGCATCCCTCTGCTGGTTGCCATCAAGGAGGAGACACGCATGTGGGCCATTGGCGAAAAAAAAGCTCCGGATCACGATCATGAAAATTTTACCTTTCTCGGGAAAGGGGTCGATTTCAAGGGCGTGGTCAACTTTGACGGCACGGTCCGGGTGGATGGGCGGCTCGAAGGTGAGATCCACACGACCGGAACGTTGATCGTCGGTGAGCACGCCGTCGTCAAAGGCATTGTGTCCGCCGGCGTCTTGATGACCAGCGGGAAGATCAACGGCACGGTGACGGCCACCGAGAAAATTCAGATTCTGAAGCCCGGCATCCTCATCGGCGATATCCGAACTCCGGCGATTTCGATTGAAGACGGCGCCCATTTTCATGGTCTCTGCGACATGGGGGCGCACCGGTGGGTGGAGGATACCGGCTCGTCCAGTGCGCCCGTGCATGATCTTGCCGCGCATCGAGGCAAAGTGCGCAGCGCCGACCACTAGCTCTTTTCCGCTTCCGTCAGTAGAATGCCCGCCTATGAACCGTCCCAAAGTACTCGTGGGGATGAGCGGCGGAGTCGACAGCTCTGTCGCCGCGGCCTTATTGGTTCGCCAGGGCTATGACGTCCAGGGCGTGACGCTGCAGGTCTGGGAACATGAGGACGAACACGTCGCCGCGAGCAAGAAGTGGCAAGAGCGCGGGTGCTGCAAGGTCGGCCTTGCGAAGCATGTGGCCAACCGGCTCGGGATTTCCCACGAGGTCATTGACAGTCGTCAGAGATTCCGGCGCGGCGTGATCGACGACTTTCTGGAGGGCTATCTCCACGGCACGACGCCCAATCCGTGCGTCCGCTGCAACGAGCGCGTGAAACTGCGCAGCTTGATCGATCTTGCCGAGGCTCGGGGCATCCCTCACGTGGCGACGGGACACTATGTCCGAATTGGTCGACACGATTCGCAACCCTTCCTGTATCAGGCCGAGGATATCCGAAAGGATCAGAGCTATTTTCTCTACCGCCTTCGTCCCGAGTGGCTTCCCCGGCTCCTGTTTCCCGTTGGGAGCATGCAGAAGCCCGAGGTGTGGCACGAGGCGGAGTTGCTTGGTTTGCCAGCCGACGAATTGAAGGAGAGTCAGGAAATTTGCTTCGTCAGCCAGGGCGATTATCGAACCTTTATTGAAAAGGAAGCCCCGCAGGCAAAGCAGCCGGGCCGTTTTGTGGATGAGGAGGGCCATGATTTGGGGAGGCATCAGGGGATCGCGTTTTATACGCCGGGACAACGCCGTGGTCTCGGGCTTTCAGCCGGGACCCGTCTCTATGTTCAGCAAGTCCTGCCCGCTTCCAACACCGTAGTGGTTTGCCGTGCGGAAGGGCTCGAACGACAGTCGTGCGACGTGGCCGACCTCAACGTGTTCGATGCCTCTGTGGTGCGCACCACCACGGACGTGATGGTCAAAGTGCGCTATGCAACGCCGGCGACGCCCGCCACGCTGGAACCGATGTCCGCGACCAGCCTCCGCGTCACGTTTCTCGAGCCTCAACGCGCTTTGAGCCCCGGGCAGTCAGCCGTCTTTTACCGTGAGGCGCGGGTGTTGGGCGGCGGCATCATTCGGTCGTGCTGATTCGTCGACTGCGTCTCCTACTCGGGCGCCAGCTTGTATTGACAGTTTCCTTCCTCCAATGATAGGTTTGCGCGCTTGTTTTCGTGCGGACGGCACGAAGCTTCCCGTTTGTCTAAAATTAGCAAGAGCGGACGAGGACAGTGATTAAGACAGCAGTGGCGCGGCGTTACGCACAAGCTCTCTTCGACCTTTTGGACCAATCGAACATCGAAGCGGCGCGAGGGACGCTCAATGGGCTAAGTCAGGCTCTCAACGAGTCTCCCGCATTGCGCCATCTCGTGGCCTCGCCGGCCTACGGCATGAAGGAAAAAATCGCCGTATTGGCCGAGCTCGGCGACCGTCTCGGCTGTCCTCCTGTCGGCAAGACCTTGCTCGGGCAGTTGGTCAAAAAAAATCGCGTTGCGTTTCTTCCGGACATTGCGGAGGCCTTCACCAAACTCGTCGATCAATCCAAAGGCACGCACCCGGTGACGGTGTCCTCCGCGTCGCCGTTGCCGCCTTCTGAACAAGATCGCATCACGGCGCGCTTGCGGGACACGCTCCGGCGCGACATTGAGGTGACCTATCGAACCGACCCTCGCCACCTCGCCGGTCTGCAAATTCACCTCGGCAACACCGTGGTGGATAGCACCGTGCGCGGACGCTTGCAAGCGATGCAGAGCCTGTTGATTAAGGAGTAGCCATGCAGATCAAGGCCGAAGAGATCAGCGCCATTATCAAAGAAAAGATCAGGGGCTTCGACAAGCAAGTCGATGTCAATGAAACCGGATCGGTCATCCAGGTAGGCGACGGTATCGCCAAGGTCTATGGACTGGACAAGGCCATGGCGGGCGAGATGCTGGAATTCCCAGGGGGCCTGTACGGCATCGTGCTGAATCTCGAAGAGGACAATGTCGGCGCCGTGCTGATGGGTGACGAGGTTGGAATCAAGGAGGGCGACCAGGTCAAGCGCACCGGCCGCATCGCGGAAATTCCGGTGGGCGAAGCGCTGGTGGGTCGCGTCGTCAATGCGATCGGTCAGCCGATCGACGGCAAGGGGGCCATCCAATCTTCCCTCACATCCCGCATCGAAGTGGTAGCCCCCGGCGTCAACACTCGCCAATCGGTCCGGGAACCCCTGCAGACCGGCATCAAGGCGATTGATGCCATGATTCCCATCGGTCGCGGCCAGCGCGAACTGATCATCGGCGACCGGCAGACCGGCAAAACCGCCATCGCCGTTGATACGATCATCAACCAAAAAGGCCTCGGGGTCTTTTGCATTTATGTGGCGGTGGGCCAGAAACGGTCGACCGTGGCTCGGGTGGTGAAGACCTTGGAAGAGAACCACGCCATGGAGTACACCATGGTAGTGGCGGCGACGGCCAGTGACCCGGCTCCCATGCAGTTCTTGGCTCCCTTTTCGGGCGCCGCCATCGGAGAGTACTTCCGCGATCACGGCAAACACGCCTTGATCGTCTACGACGATTTATCCAAGCACGCGGTGGCCTATCGGCAGCTCTCCTTGCTGCTCAGGCGTCCACCGGGCCGCGAGGCCTATCCCGGCGACGTGTTCTACCTGCACTCGCGTTTATTGGAGCGCGCGGCGAAGCTGAGTGACAAGTTGGGCGGAGGGAGTTTGACGGCGCTTCCCATCATTGAAACGCAAGCCGGCGACGTGTCCGCCTACATTCCGACGAACGTCATCTCCATTACAGACGGGCAAATCTATCTTGGGAGCGATCTCTTTTACAGCGGCATTCGCCCTGCGATCAACGTCGGCCTCTCCGTCTCCCGCGTCGGCGGGTCGGCCCAGATCAAGACCATGAAGCAGGTGGCTGGTACCCTCCGATTGGACTTGGCCCAATATCGGGAAATGGCGGCGTTTGCTCAGTTCGGCAGCGAATTGGATAAGGCCACGCAGATGCAGCTCGCGCGCGGCGTCCGGATGGTGGAGTTGCTCAAGCAAGGGCAATACAAACCCATGCCGGTGGCCGATCAAGTGTTGTCGATTTATGCCGGTGTCAACGGGTTTCTGGATGATGTCCCCGTCGACCAGGTCCAGCAGTTTGAAGGCGACCTTCTCCATTACATTCAACAGCACCATCCGGAAGTCAAAAAGGAAATCAGCAGCATCAGCAAAATCGACGACAAAGTCAGTGCCAGACTCAAAGAAATCATTGGGACCTTCAAGCAAAAGATGGGATACGGAGCCAAGGCGTCGTGACCACGACCGATGGGTGCCCTCCTCTTCGGCGCAGCTTGTTGCGGTGACCTAGAGCCAGACCATGCCGAGTCTACAAAGTCTGCGCCGCAAGATTGCGGCCTTTAAGAATACGCAGAAGATCACCAAAGCCATGAAAATGGTAGCGGCGGCGAAGCTCAAGCGCTCGCAGGACCGCATTCTCGCCGCCCGTCCCTATGCCCACCGGATGCGCGGCGTGTTGGGCAACTTAAGCCGGCGTGTGAACCGGGCCGCCCATCCGCTCCTGCAGAAGCGGCCAGGCAGACGGGTCGAGGTGTTGGTGGTGACCAGCGATCGCGGCCTCTGCGGAGCCTTCAACGGCAATATCGTTCGGAAAAGCGCCGAATTCCTCCGGCAATGCGACGCGCGCGGCTTGCAGGTGACGCTTAGTCTCATCGGCCGCAAAGGGCGCGACTATTTCCGCCGCCGGCCATGGCCGATCCGGCAGGAATGGACGGGCGTGTTCGACAAGCTAAGTTTCGAACACGCGATCGATATCGGCGGCGACCTGACCGATCACTTCACTAAAGGCACCTTCGACGAACTCTATGTTGTGTACAACGAGTTCAAATCCGCCATCCAGCAACGGGTGATCGTCGAAAAACTGTTTCCCGTGGAGGCTGACGAGTTCGGGACTTCTGCCGAGGAAGCCGCCGGCGGAAGTTACCTGTATGAGCCGGAGGAAGCCGAGCTGCTCAATGTCCTCGTCCCGAAACACTTTCAGGTGCAGGCCTATCGCATCCTGTTGGAGTCGGCGGCCGCCGAGCATGGCGCCCGAATGGCCGCGATGGACGGCGCCACGCGCAATGCGGGCCAGCTCATCAAGAAAGTCACGCTCTATTACAACAAGACCAGACAGGCGGCGATTACGAAAGAACTCATGGATATCGTCGGTGGCGCCGAGGCGCTCAAGTAGCCGGCGGCGTTTCGTCGAAAGGAGCATTCCGTGGCGACTGCAACAGGCAAGGTCATCCAGGTCATTGGACCGGTGGTGGACGTCGAGTTCCCTCCCGGACAATTGCCGAACATCTACAACGCCCTAAAGGTGACGCAGGACGAGAACAAGGCTGCGGGGACCCCCGCGGTCCGGATTACCCTCGAAGTGGCGCTACACCTGGGCGAAAATCGCGTTCGCGGCGTCGCCATGTCGACGACCGACGGCCTCACGCGCGGAATGGACGTCCAGGATACCGGCGCTCCCATCTCGGTGCCGGTGGGGCGCGAAACGCTCGGTCGGCTGATCAACGTGCTCGGCGAGCCGGTCGACGAAAAGGGTCCGATCAAGGCGAAGAAATTCTATCCCATCCACAGACCCGCTCCCCGACTGGAAGACCAGGATACGAAGACCGAGGTCCTCGAAACCGGGATCAAGGTGGTCGATTTACTGGAGCCGTACAGCAAAGGCGGAAAAGTCGGTCTGTTCGGAGGCGCCGGGGTCGGCAAGACCGTCATTATCATGGAGCTGATCAACAACATCGCTCTGCACCACGGCGG
>CAYQDJ010000018.1:0-46016 GCA_964416255.1 uncultured Nitrospira sp.
AGATAATCAACTGCGTGCGGGCTTCGTCGAGCAGAATGCTGTCGACTTCGTCGACAATGGCGTAGTTCAACTCGCGTTGGACGCACTGGCTGAGATCGCTCACGATCAAGTTGTCGCGGAGGTAATCAAAGCCATATTCGTTGTTCGTCCCGTAGGTGATGTCGGCGCGATAGGCCTCTTGTCGGGTACAGGGCCGCAGGAATTGGAGCCGCTTGTCGGACGCTTCGTAGGTCGGGTCATACAGAAACGAGGCGTCGTGCTGAATCACGCCCACCGACAACCCCAGGGCATGGTACAGCTGGGCCATCCATTGGGCGTCACGCTTGGCCAAGTAGTCGTTGACCGTTACCAGATGGGCGCCCTTCCCTTCCAGTGCGTTCAGGTACATGGGAAGCGTGGCGACGAGGGTCTTGCCTTCGCCCGTCTTCATTTCGGCGATGCGGCCCTTGTGCAGGATCATGCCGCCGATCAACTGCACGTCAAAGTGGCGCATGTTCAATTTGCGCCGTGACATTTCCCGGCACACCGCAAAGGCGTCAGGCAGAATCTCGTCGAGGGGCTCTCCGGCCGCCAGTCGTTTCTTGAAGTCGGGAGTCTTGTCGGCGAGCGCCTGGTCCGACAATGGAGCCAGCGCAGCCTCCAAGTCATTGATGCGTGCGACGATCGGCGTCAAGGCCTTGATTTCACGCTCGTTCTTGCTACCGAAGATCAGATTGAGCAGTTGTGTCAGCATGCGGATTTCCTATGGAGCGGGCGAGAAACGCTCAAGAATATCAGCGGGAGTATACAGCAAACTTTTGATGAATCCTATCAGGAAGACAAGCGATTCTGCACCTCCAGCGGTCTTGACTCCCCAACACGCACTCCCGTAGCATTCGCCCTTAGGTCAGCGGGTGAGTGGAAGCCGATGGGTCACGTCCAATCCTCCAAACACGCCATCGCAGTGCTGCTGGTGCTGTGCTTGCTGGTCGTGGGCGGGTTTGCCTCCGCACAGGCGACGACGCACGCGTTGCATCACAGCCATCATCAGAAATCCACTCACAGCACCGTCCTCTGTTCATGGATGTGTGCGGCCGGTCAGGTCCTCGAGGGAACGGCAGCGCCGTTTCTGATCGAACAGGTGCCGGTCCACATTTCCGAGCACGTCTCCCATTCCTTCCTTCCGCCCGTTGCGCTCGAGAGCGCGACCTCACGCGGTCCTCCCCACGCAGCCACAATCTAAGTTCACACGCGGACTTGCCGGTGCTCCGCACGGTCCCGGGTGTGTTCGGTGCCCCGTTCAGAAGCACGGCGGGTGTCGGACCGACGGGTGACGATTCGGAACATGATCCGTCGTTCCGGCACGTCATGGTAAGCCGGCCCAGCGGGAAGTCGGCTGATAGGCGGTGGATTAGGTCCACCGAGGAGGAGAGCCCTTATGAAACATGCCATGGTCGCTATGACACTGCTGGTCGCGGTCTTTGGGTGGTCGGTGTTCGACGCCTGGAGCATGGGTGGGCGGGTGCCGACGGTCGGAACCATCGTCGAAGACTTTCAGTTGGTCGACCTCGACGGCAAGACGCATCGCCTGACCGACTATCGGGGGCAAGTGGTCCTCCTGAACTTCTGGGCGACGTGGTGCAAACCCTGCACGACCGAAATGCCGGCGATGCAGACCTGCTATGACAAGCTCAAGGACAAGGGATTCGTCGTCCTGGCCGTCAATGAGCTGGAGGACGATGCGAAGGTGCGCGACCACATCAAGCAATACGGCCATACGTTTCCGGTGCTGATGGACCGGAACAACAAGGTGGCGAATCAGTTCGGTGTCTTCGGTCTCCCGGTCACGGTGTTTATCGATCAGCAGGGACGGGTGCAGGAGTACATCAAGGGCGGCTTGTTGACCGAGCAAAAGATCGAAGATGTCGTGGCGCGGATTCAGCAGCAGGACGCCATCAAGGCGGCGACGCTCCGTTAGAGGATGGCGCAGCTGCGGATCGTCCGCGGCTCACAAGAAAGAAGATGATGATAGGGCGGGACATGGGGGCGGTCCGTGCGGACCAGAAGCCTAAGGCGCGGCGAGCCGGCGTGGCATGGGGTCTTGTGCTGTGCCTGGTCGTCGTGAACGGGTTCATGATCGCTCCCAGCGTGGAACACGCGGCCCACCATGCGAATCACCAGGCGGGCACCCACAGTTCCGGTCTGTGCACGTGGCTTTGTGCCGCCGGCGACAGCCTCGACACGGCCTCCCTCAGGGTGGAGCCCGTCGTCCGGTTGGGCAATCCAGATGCGCAGGTTGCAGACGATCAATGTGACCGGCTGAGAACTTCCGGCATCCTTCTCCGTGGCCCTCCGCAATTCCTCGAGTAAATACGCGTGCTCGTGACAGTGAGACATGGGTGACGCCACTGGTGTCTACCCCGGACTGTTCTGCGTAACGAAAGATTGCTCGTCATGCCATCGAATCTGCGTCTTCGGTTGTGTCGATTCCTCTGTCTGCTCACCATCGCCGCGGTCGTCACATGGCCGGGCGTGCCACAGGCCTCCTGCGGCTCCGTGAGCTGCTTTGTCGTCATTGGCTCTCAACAGCAAGTGCCGATGGCGGGCCTCCTGACCATCAATGCCATCTACAACTACACGCCGATGGAAGCGCCGTCGGGGCAAGGCGGGAGCATTCCCTTTACGGATCAGCTCAACCGCCGGCTGACGCTGGCCAATTTGAATGTGAACCAGATTCGTACGCTCATGCGGACCGGGACCTTGGACATCAACTACGGCATGACGGAACGGCTCGGCCTCCAAGTCACCGCCCCCTACAAGCAGATCAACGCCGATGCGCAGATTGGAGGGTTGAACTCGGTCCCCTACAGCGATAAGGGAATCGGGGACATTCGGGTGACGGCCAAGTACAACGTGCTGCCCACCCTACGCAGCATGATCGTGCTGGGCATGGGTGTGGACCTGCCGACCGGCGATTATCGTCAAGAAGTGCGGCCGGGCACGCTGGCCGAATCCTCGCTGCAGATCGGCCGAGGCCACGTCGGTCTGGTTCCGAGTCTCTATCAAAGTTACGAATTGATCCCTCATCGACTCAATCAGTTCTCTTTGGCCAGCTACCGCCACACCTTTAAGAACAGCGACGGCTATAAGTTCGGCGACGAAATCAATCTGAGCGTGGGTTTAAATGTGGTTCCCCTCGAGAAGACGCCGTGGTTGGTCTTGACGCAGCAGTTGAACTATCGCTGGATCCAGAACGACGCCATGGACGCCGCGCTCTTCCAGTTCAACGCCGCGACCGGGACGCAAATCCTGCTCGATCCGGCGATTCGGTTCCGCGCCGTGCCTACCACGGGGTCCACGTTCGTGGCCTATTCGCCGGGCATCCTGCTCAACCTCTGGGATTATGCGTCCATGTACTTCATCGCCCAAATTCCCGTCTATCGTGACTTCAACGGCAATCTCGAGCAGCAAATCAGTTACGTGTTCGGGATGACGAAAACGTTTCAGTTGACGGGCGGGTGAGCGGGGGGCTCGATCCATGCAGCGCCTGCGTGTACCAAAATACAACGCGATGTGGCGGCGGAGATTCACGCCGGCGCTGGCCCTCTTCTGCCTGGTCATGGTGGTGGCTGGTTCGTATTCGATGGCCTACACGAATCTCTCACGGCAAGGCCTCATGCCGCATTGTCCCCAAGGGCAGGCCACCGGCGGCCCAAACACCCACCATCACTGTGTCTGGCACTGTGACGGTCTCGACGCACAGGGATTCACCGGGCGAAGTGGAAACCCCTCCGCTGAGCCGACCGGATTTGCCTTCCGAACTCTTCCTCCCCGTCCGTTCGTCAGTTCGTGCATGCTCGGTTTGGTTCCCCGAGGGCCGCCCTCGCTGCGATCACTTCACGTGGGCCTCTCGTGAACACGGGACGTAACAGACATAACCAGGAAGGGATTTATCATGCGAGCGATGCCAATGATAAATGAGTTAGGATTTTGCGTCAGAATTGGGGTGTTGGGCGTCGCGCTGATCAGCCTCGCCGGCTGCAGCGCCGGCGATTCCTCCACCGGACAGGTGACCGGAGGCGGCAGTGCGGCGCTACAGGGGCCGATGGTGTTTGTGAATAATACAGGTGATAAGACATTGACCGCGTTGGCACTGAGAGGCGACAGCGGAAATGCCGTTCTCAATACGCTGGGTCCTGGGGTGTTTGGGAATCTGGCACTTGGGGACATGCAGTTTTCGCAAGGCGAGTGGATATTCGTAAATTTGTCCGGTGCGAATACTGCTCAAGAAGCCGGCACACAGGTTGCCGCGATCGACCCTCTAAGCGGTGCGACTCCCGTACACGAAGCCAACCTTCAAGCTGGAACCAGACCGGTTCACATTTATCGAGATACGACCGACGGGGAAGTGATGTGGGCGATGAATGATGGGCCTTCTGCAACTGGTTTGGATGCTGTCCATTGCAGTGAAGGCGGATCGGTCACGATAATCCACAATTCTCATCTCGGGCCGGGTGCTCAACCCCCGACGGTTGAAGGCACGGTTTGTCTATTTGCCGCCGGCCACAAGGTTGCAGCTTTTTCATCCGGGGCAGGAATTCCCAAGCGTGTTTTTGTGTCGAGCACCACTGCCGGCGAAATTGCCGTCATCGATAATGAGCCAGGGCCCACCAAATGGCAGTTGATTAATCGTGTCGACCTTTGCACCGACGCGGGAGAGGCGCTAAACGGGCAGGGGCCTTGCGATGTCAATGCCAACGCACCTAACACGTCGAATACGCCGAATCGGTCCAATCCGCATGGCATTCGATTCTCGAAGCTGACGGGGAAGGTGTACAGCATTCAAGAGAACTATCGTACGATCGTGGAAGTTGATCCGGACACGCTTGGGATCACCAATACGATCGACCTGAGCGGGACGGTGTACACGGCCTTTGGAATCACGCCGGACGGCCGCTTCCTGCTCTTACGCGGCGGGAGCAGCCTGGCTCCGGTCGCCACCGTCCTCGGCGTCATCGATCTGGGGACGGCCGGGTACCCCATGACCGATTTCACAATTCCGGAACTGGACGGCGCGTCTCCAGGATCGTTCAAGTTTTCTCCCGACGGAAAGCGGTTATATATGCTGGCGGGAAACGCAGCCGCCGCCACCAAGAAAGACCGGCTCTTCGCGTTTGATTCATCAAAACTGGTCCCAGCGGCGCCAGCGACTGAACCATCGCTCACCCTTCTGCCGAACGGGGAGATATTTCTGCTTGCGACTGGTATTCACAGTATGGATGTGTTCGTTCAGGGGGGAACCGGTGTTGGTGAAGCCCAGTTTGTGGTCGTCTCCAATCAGAACGCCAACTCTGTGTCGATCATCAATGCCGGCGATAATCAAATCAAACAAACCGTTTCTGTAGGGCCTTCGCCCGGCGCGGTGATGATCTATTCGCCCGGCGCCGCCGCGGCCGGCAATCAGGCGACGTCATCGCTCACGAGTGGTGCAACGGCCGGGGCGCCGCTTCCCGAACGGTTGGACGACCACGGCATGCCGGACTAATCCTCACGGCAAAATCGGGCGGCAGCCGCTTTGCGTGGTGCCGCCCGATTGCGATTCCCTTCCAGTGTCTTCGTTGATTTCGTCCGTTCCTCCGTTCTATAGTTCGCTTCATTCAGACGAGGGGGATGAATGGACTGGGTGGCGTCACGCCGGTTTCTCATAAGGGCCGCCCGCGTCTGGATCTTGATCGGTTTCCTCTCTCCCATCTGCGAAGTTCCTTCGGCTGCCGCGGTGGATCCACTCCCCCAGCAACTCGAACAGGTGGCGGCCCTGCTTCGTCAAGGCGACCTCAAGGCGGCCGAGGACTCGGCGAGAAAGATGATTCACCAACATCCCGCCTCGCCGGAGGCGCACCGCCTGCTTGGACAAATTCTGTTCAAAGCGCGAAAACCCAATGAGGCGGCGGAGTCGTTGACGCGGGCGCTCGCGCTGAAACCCGCTTTTGCCGACGCGTTGCACGATTTAGCCGACGTGTACCGCGTGCAGGGCAAAGCCGCGCTCGCCGAGGAGACCCTGGCGCGAGCCATTGATGTGAACCCCCAACATGCCGGGTCCTATGTCGATTTGGCAAAGCTCTATGTCCAGCGCGGCGAAGTGACCGGCGCCAAGACGTTGTACCAGAAACTGATCTCGATCGATCCCACCCATCAGGAGGCGCTGTATGAACTGGCGACAGTCTACGACAATCAGGGCGATGCGAAGGCGGCGCGCCAGACGCTGGGCCGGTTGACCAAAATCAACCCCAAACATGCCAACGGTTGGTATCTGAGCGGACGGATCGCCGAGAAACATAACGACCTCATGGAGGCGGCCTATGCGTACAAACAGGCGGTTGCCGCCAAACCGGATCTGGTGGACGCCCACTACAATCTGGGCTTCATCTATCGAAGCCAGGGCAAGCCACAGGCCGCGGAGCGCGAGTTCCTCGAAGTCTTGCGATACCGGCCGGAATACGCGGAGGCCCACATGAACCTCGGCGTCATCTATACAAGCCTCAACCGACTGGACGAGGCGGAGCAGAAGTATGAATCGGCGGTCGCCTTGAAGCCGGATTACGCCGAGGCCCATTACAATCTCGGCGTGTTTTACGAACTGCACCGCAAAGACATGCCCCGTGCGCTGGCCCAATACCGCAAGTATCGTGAATTGGGCGGTCGGGACGATCGCGTCGAGCGGATCGTGGGATCGACGTTCCGGTAACGAGTGAAGGTCGCAGGGGCTCGTCACCTCACCGCCGGGCTTGTTTACCAATACGGCCAGAATCGTCGAGAGGGATGCAGCCCCCAAAACGGTCCCCAATACGGACCTGCGCCCATGTAGGGCCGCAGGTGGGGGCCGCCGTCCTCCTGCACCGTCATGACCTGGAGATCGGTGATGTCCACCATCGGGTAGTGATACTCCGTCTCATCGAGCGGCATGGTCTGCGATCCTGTCAGATGGCCTGTGATGACCACGAAGGTCCCGGCTGGGATGGTGGCGGGATCAAGGAACTCTCGCTGCACGGCGAGAAAGCGGCCTTGAGATTTGTTCAGTTCGATGGCTGGTTGCCCTGAGGGGCTCAGCGGAAGCTGCAAGACCTCGATGCGCGTGCCGTCCTTCAGTCGTCGAGCCGACAGGACTTGACCCCCGAACGTCACGACTTGCCCTCTGTAACTGTCCGGCGAGGCCTTGACCTCCGCAAAAGGGAGGTGCGGAGGAAGTGATGGGCTCGTGGTTTCGGCTGAGGCGCATCCCCAGATCGTCGCCGTGCAGCACGCCAGCATGAAGAGTTGGAATGGACGACTTTGCATGGAGGGGATTATAGCAAAGGCTTGAAAGTCCGAGTATGGTATAGCGAGGCTTGGGCGTTGATCTTTTGGCAAAGGAGCGTGCAATGACGTGGTGTGACTTGTTCTGCAAGGGTTTTCAATGGAGTGCGGCGGTGGTCGCGATGAGCGTCGCGGTCCTGCTCGGCGCGGTGCCGAGCCCGGAAGCCGCCCCGCCGGAGTACAAGGGCAACTACGAGTGGTTGAAAGACGAGCCCTCGACGCACCAGCGTGGGAAAGTGAAAGTCATCGAGTTCGCGGATTTCTACTGTCCCCATTGCCATCACTTTGAGGAGACGGGCCTCCCGTTGCTGGTCAAGGAGTTCGGCAGCAAGCTGGATGTGACGATGGTGGGCTTTCCCGTCATCCGTGGGAAACTGCCGACCGCCTTCGACATGTACGAACAGGCGAAAAGCATGGGAAAGGGGAATGAGATGAAAGCAGTCTTGTTCCGCACCATCCACAAGGACAAGATCGACGGCGTGCTAGACCGATCCATTCGGGCGTTGCTGATCAAGGAGGTCGGGTTGGATGTGGCCGCATTCGAAGCTGGGCTCGAAAGCGGGAAACCGGCCAAGGCCTTTGAGGACGGCCGCCGATTGGGGGAACGAGTGAAGCTCAATTCGACCCCGGCCTTGGTATTGGACGGCAATATTAAAGTGGATGGGGCCAACATGACGGCTGACAATGTCATCACGATTATTCGGAGCATCTTGGAGCACGATGCAAAGCGATAACCTATCAAGTGGTGATGGTGACTGTTGAATGGTGATAGTTCTGGCCGGTCGTAGTCGCACATGTACACCGCAACCGTCGCAATTCGAGACTTGTTTTGAACACCATGGCCATCGATCCGATTTGCGGCATGACAGTCGATCCGGCGAGCGCTGCCGGGGAGTATGTCTACCAGGGGCAGACCTACTATTTCTGCGCGCCCTCCTGTCTTGAGCGGTTTCGCGCCGACCCGGAAGCGGCGCTTCACCCGAAACCGAGCAACCGACTGACGATCGCCGGTTCGAAAAAGCCCCTGCCGATGGTGATGCCGCCGCCGGCAGAGGGCGGGGTGATTGATCCGGTTTGTGGAATGACCGTCCAACCGGCCTCCGCCGCCGGGTCCTATACGTATCAGGATATGACCTACTATTTTTGTGCCCCGAGTTGTTTGGCGAAGTTCCGCGAAGACCCCGCCTATTATCTACAGCCGCCGGACCAGCGGGCGGCAAAGGCCTCGCCGGTTCCCCCCGGCGCGCCGGTGGAATATGTCTGCCCGATGGATCCGGAGGTGCTGGAAACGAAACCAGGGGCTTGCCCGATTTGCGGGATGGCGCTGGAGCCCAAGGTGATCAGCTTGAGCGAGGGGCCGAATCCGGAACTTGACGATATGAGCCGGCGGTTTTGGTGGAGTCTTGGCCCGGCTCTCATCGTGATGATCATGGCCATGGAGGAGATGATTCCGAACAGGCCGTTGCATCAGTGGTTTAGCGGGGCCACGCTCAATTGGATGCAATTGCTGCTGGCCGCTCCCGTCGTGCTATGGGGAGGGGCGCCTCTGTTTCAGCGGGGCTGGCAGTCGGTGGTGAACAAGGCGCCCAACATGTTCACCTTGATCGCACTCGGAACCGGGGCAGCCTACGGATATAGCGGGGTTGGGACGGTTGTGCCTGGTTGGCTGCCGGCGTCGTTTCATCGGCCGGATGGAAGCGTCGCCGTCTATTTCGAGGCGGCGGCGATGATCACGGTATTGGTCCTGCTCGGTCAGGTGTTGGAGTTGCGAGCGCGGAGCCAAACCAGTTCGGCGATCAAAGGCCTTCTCCGGCTGGCGCCGGCCTTGGCGCGTCGTGTGGGTGCCAATGGACAGGAGGAGGAAATCCCTCTGGAACAGGTGCAGGTGGGCGATCGTCTGCGGGTGCGTCCCGGTGAGAGAGTGCCGGTCGACGGGGTGGTGAGCGACGGCCAGTCGGCAGTCGACGAATCCATGATCACCGGCGAATCGATGCCCGTCGAAAAATGGGCGGGCTCACCGCTCACCGGAGGGACGATGAACGGGTCCGGCAGCATCCTGATGGAAGCCCAACGGGTCGGGCGGGAAACGGTGTTGGCGAGAATTGTTCAGATGGTGAGCGAGGCGCAGCGCAGCCGGGCGCCGATTCAGCGCGTGGCCGACCGGGTGGCCGGCTATTTCGTTCCGGTCGTCGTGGCGGTCGCGTTGGCGACGGCACTGGGTTGGTCCCTCTGGGGTCCCGAACCGCGGTTTGCCTATGCGTTGGTCAATGCGGTGGCCGTGCTGATCATTGCGTGCCCCTGCGCGCTGGGACTGGCGACGCCGATGTCGATCATGGTCGGCACCGGCCGTGGGGCCACGGCCGGGGTGTTGGTCAAACATGCCGAAGCCCTCGAGGTGTTGGGCAAGGTCGACACGATGGTGTTCGATAAGACGGGCACCTTGACCGAAGGCAAACCGGCCTTGATCTCAATCCGCTTCACCCCTCCGTTGACCGACAAGGATCTGCTGTCGTATGCCGCCGCATTGGAGCGACGGAGCGAGCATCCGTTGGCCCAGGCCATCGTCAAGGGAGCTCAAGATCGAGGCATCGCCCCGGCCGAGGTCGAGCAATTTCAATCAGCGACCGGGAGGGGTGTCTCGGGCCTCGTGGAGGGCATTCGCGTCGCGGTGGGAACGCCGGAATTTTTGCGCGAGTCGATCGGCGTCACTGCACAGGAAATGGCTTCATTCGATGAGGAAGCCCAGCGGCTTCGCCTGGAGGGGCAAACGGTGATGTTCGCCGCCATCGACGGAAAGCTCGCCGGCATGCTGGGGGTCGCTGATCCCATCAAGCCATCCAGCCGCGAGGCCATCCGGCTGTTGAAAGAGCAGGGCCTGTCGCTGGTCATGCTGACCGGCGACCATCAAGAGACGGCGTCGGCGGTTGCCACACAGTTGGGGATTGATCACGTGATGGCTGGCGTGCTTCCGGATCGCAAGCGCGAAGTGGTCGCCCGTCTGCAATCGGAAGGCCGGCTTGTCGCGATGGCCGGCGATGGCATCAACGACGCCCCGGCCCTGGTCCAGGCCGATGTCGGCATCGCGATGGGTACGGGAACCGACGTGGCGATTGACAGCGCGGGGCTGACCTTGCTGAAGGGCGATCTTCAGGCGCTGGTTCGCGCGCGGGGCTTGAGCCAAGCCACCATGCGGAACATTCGGCAAAACTTGTTCTTTGCCTTCGCGTATAACATGGTGGGGGTGCCGATTGCCGCCGGGGTATTGTACCCGGTCACCGGCCTATTGCTCAGCCCGATGATCGCGAGCGCGGCCATGACGTTCAGTTCCGTATCTGTCATTGCGAACGCGCTCAGACTGCGGCATATCCAATTTTGACGGTGCGCATGTGAGTTGTCCGGAGGCCGGGTTGTTCATATCGAGATATCTTGAGCCTTCGTTGGTTCTTCGAGGGTGGCGCGTGAGGCTCGTTGGACTGGTGTTGGTTCTCAGCTCCGTCCTCGGCGGCTTCTTGGTGCCGTTCGGAGCCGTTGCGACGAGTCTTCTTCCGGCGTCGAACGGCCATGATCTGCAGAGCCAGGTGAAAGCGACGGCGAATCGAGTCCTTCCGGCCGTCGTCAGCATCGCCTCCACGGTCATGGTGCGCGATCAGGCGTTCACCGACGACACCTTGCCGTTCGGGTTGTTCAAGGAACCTCCCGCGCGACGACAATATGGACAAGGGTCGGGGGTGATCGTGTCGTCCGACGGCTACATCGTGACCAACAACCATGTCGTCGCCGATGCGGTCGATGTGGAGGTCATTCTGGCCGATCGCCGGCAATATAAAGGCAAGGTGGTGGCGACCGATCCGAAGACCGACGTGGCGGTGGTCAAGATTCACGCGGCGAACTTGCCGACCGCCGTCTGGGGAGACTCCAGTCAACTGGCCGTCGGGGATTTTGTGCTTGCAGTCGGCAATCCGCTGGGATTGAGCCGGACGGTGACGTTCGGCATCGTGAGTGCCGTGGGGCGGGCGGATGTCGGTGTGGCCGATGTCGAGGATTTCATTCAAACCGATGCGCCCATCAATCCGGGCAATTCAGGCGGGGCCCTGGTCAACATTCAGGGTGAGCTCATCGGCATCAACACGGCGATCGCCAGCCCGACCGGCGGCAGCGTCGGCGTCGGATTCGCCATCCCCAGCAACATGGCGCGCGCGGCCATGCAAAGTCTGATCAAAACCGGTCGCGTGGTGCGGGGGTTTCTTGGCGCCGCCACGCAGGACGTGAGCCCGGCTCTGGCCAAGATCTTCCGCTTGCCGGACGTCAAAGGAGCGATCGTGACCGACGTGCAACCGAAAGGCTCGGCCGAGCGGGCCGGGCTCAAACGCGGCGATGTCGTGGTGCGGTATGACGGCCGCGATGTCATGGACAGCGGCCAGTTGCGGAATCTCGTCGCACAGGCCGCCATCGGCAGTAAACATCGCCTGGATCTCATCCGCGACGGCAAGGTGTATCAGGCCGACTTGACGGTGCAAGAAACCCCGCGCGAGCGCGCCAGAAAGAGCGACCCCGTGGCCGCCTCGGTCTCGACGGTCCATCCCTTGTCCGGCGTTGTCTTCGATGACGTGACGCCGCCGTTGGCCCGGCAGATGGATCTTCCGGTCAACAGCGGGGTGGTTGTGACCGATATTGAAGAGGGCAGTTTGGCCGAAGCCTCAGGACTCCAGCCGGGAGACGTCATTCTCGAACTCAACCGTCAGCCGGTCAGGGACTTTTCCGGATTCCAACGTCTCGCCGATCCGCTGAAGCCGACCGATCTGGCCCTGCTGTTGATCAACCGGCAGGGCAATGCGCTGTACATTCCAGTTCAAGCCGAGTAGCCGGGCCCTCCTTGCAGAAGCAGGCTCGTCCGGGCATCGCCGGCCTTGACCGGGGTGACCCATCAGTGCTACGTTTAAAAAAATCGTAGCACTTAGTTCGTTATGGACAAGCTGGTCCGTTTCGGCGTCTCACTCGATCATCATCTGCTGGAAGCGTTCGATCGCCACATCGAGCGGCGAAAGTACACCAACCGGTCCGAAGCCCTCCGCGATCTGATCCGCGACAACCTCGTCGGACAAGCCTGGGACGAAAATAAGGAATCCGTCGGCACCATCACCTTTGTCTACGACCATCATGTTCGCGATTTGACGCGAAAACTCACGCACATTCAACACGAGTTCCCAGGGCATATCATGGCGGGGATGCACGTGCATCTCGATCATGACCATTGCCTCGAGGTGTTGGTGGTGAAGGGGAAGGGGGGGGAGATTAGAAAGGTGGCGGATGCCTTGGTCAGCGTCAAAGGTGTGAAGCACGGCAAGTTGACGATGACGACCACCGGGAAAGGGTTGAGTTGATCATGCGGGTTTGCGTGATTGACGGGCGGGGGGGCGGGCTGGGACGCCGGCTTGTGCAAGGGTTGCAGCCGCTCGTCGGGCCCACCGACGAGGTGGTCGGTCTCGGCACCAATGCCGCGGCGGCGGCGGCGATGAGCGAAGCGGGCGCCGGACGGACCGGTGTGGGCCCGCATGCCATTGCGGAAAGCGTGCGCACCGCTGACGTCATCCTCACGTCGTTGAATCTGGTCTTGCTTCCCGCCGAGCGGTGCGAGGTGACGCCGGACATCATTCGGTCGATTCTCGACGCCAAAGGAACGAAAATCCTGCTCCCGGTCAATCGTTATCGTATGGAAGTCGCCGGCACGGAAGCGAGCAAGCTCGAATCTTTGATCGAACAGTCGCTCCGCCGCGTGCGTGTGTTGCTCAACGTCGGTTCGGCCGTCTCACACCGGCGTGAGTCGATCTGTTCTCAGGCCACGAAGGTCTGAATTGTGTACGCGACCCCTGTCGCAGCTGACCTTCGTGGGCCGTCGGCCCACATGATCCGTAGAGGTGTGGTCCGATGGCCCGTCATTTCTCCGCTTCGCAGCGGGCTGTGCTCGGCGGTTTCTGCCTGCTGGTCTGGTCAGGCGCTGCCCTCGCGCATGAGCCGGACCCTCCCGACGACGTGGTGGTTCCCGATGTGTCCGTTCAGGCCCTGCGTCCGATCGCGGCCTCTTCCCAGCAATTTATTCCGGACAACGAATATGTGATGCAGCCGATCGGCAGGCCGGCCCAGGTCTTGCGCCTGATTCCCGGGTTTGTGGCGGTTGAACATTCGGGCGGCGCGGGGAAAGCGGATCAGTATTTCTTGCGCGGGTTCGATGCGGATCACGGCACGGATGTCGCCTTTTTTGCCGATGGGATGCCGATCAACCTACGCTCGCATGCTCACGGCCAAGGATACACGGACTTGAATTTCATCATTCCGGAAACCATCGAAGGATTGGAGGTGTACAAGGGCGCGTATCATCCGGAGCACGGAGATTTTGCCACGGCGGGAGCCGTGAACTTCCGCACCCGCCAAATGGTGCGCGAAGGAGTGCTTGAAGGGGTCGGCGGACAGTTCGACACCCAACGGTATCTCTTGATGCTGTCACCGACGAAAGACAGGGTCCGGACCCTGTTTGCGGCAGAGGGGTACTACACCAACGGGCCCTTCTTGAACGACAACCGGTATTTCCGCGCCAACGTCATGGGAAAAGCGACCATGAATCCCACCCTGAGGTCCGAACTCAGCCTCACGGGCACCTACCATCAGTCGCAGTGGAACGGCTCTGGACAAGTGCCCTTTCGTGCCGTCGCGGACGGGACGCTTGATCGATTCGGAGCCATTGATCCCTCGGAGGGGGGACGAACCGCCCGTACGACCGGTCAACTGAACTATCACTATGACACGCCGTCCGGAGGACGGTTGTTTGCCAATGCGCATGTCCAATCGTATCGGCTGGACCTCTACACCAACTTCACCTTTTTTCTGGAGGACCCTCTCAATGGGGACGGGTTTGTCCAATCGGACCGGCGGGTGATGTACGGCGGTGACGTGGGATACCGTCAACCGGTGGAGATCTTCGGGATCGACAGCGCGTTTACCGCCGGAGTGCAAACCCGGGTGGACGACATTCATGCCCGGCTCGGGCCACAGGTCAGACGAGCGTCCCTCGGCACCACGATTGATTCCGATATCCAACAAGCATCCTATTCGCCGTATCTCAAGGCCGAGTTTCAGCCAGTGTCTTGGATGCGACTCGTCGGGGGCCTCCGGAGCGAAGTGTTCACGTTCGACGTCAGGAACCGTTGCCCAGACTGCCCGGAGCAGCCGGCCGGTCGGACTTCAACCGGGCTCGTACTTCCGAAAGCCAGCCTCATTCTCGGTCCATGGTATGCGACGGAGTTCTTCGCCAATTATGGAGAAGGCTATCACAGCAACGATGCCCGTTCGGCCGTCCTGCCTGGATCCATGCCGTTGGCTCGGGCCAGGACCTATGAGGTCGGCATACGATCGCGGCCGTGGGGGCCGAGCGGCGCCGAACTCATCGCGACGGCCTGGGCGATGGACTTGCAATCCGAACTGGTTTTTGTGGGCGACGAAGGCACCACCGAAATTCGAGACGCTTCCCGCCGGCGCGGCGTCGAGTTCGCCGCGAGGGGCCAAATCGTGGGGCCGCTGTATTTTAACGGCAGTGTGACATGGACCAAGGCTGAGTTTACCAACGGCGAGGCAATCCCGTTGGCCCCAGAGGTGACCGCTTACGGGGCGCTCCTGCTCACATGGCCGGAGGGACTCACGTCCCAAGTGCAGGCCACCTATTTGGGCGTGAGGCCGTTGACCGAAGATCGGAGTGTCCGCGCGCCGTCGTGGCTGACCTTCGACCTGACCGAGCGGTATCTCTTGCCCGTGAAGCTGCCTCACGGGCATCTGGAGGCCTTCTTCTATGTGCAGAACCTGTTTAACACCCAATGGGAGCAGGCGGTGTTTGCCTTCGAGTCACGGTTGCTCAATGAACCGACAGGGGTCAACGATATCCACTTCGTCCCGGGCATGCCCCGCTTTTTCATGGCCGGCCTCGCATGGTATTTTTAGTCCGCGCCGGGCGGGGACGGCGATGGCCGTCGTGAACCCAGTGCGCGTGTGCTGTCAGATACCATGCCGAATCTGATTCTTTCCCGTTCCTACTTTGAGCGCCCGACGCTGACTGTTGCACGGTCTCTGGTCGGCAAGTATCTCGTCCGACGAAGCGGTCAAGGAACGATGGCTGGAAGAATCATCGAAGTCGAAGCTTATGTGGGGCCGCGGGACAAAGCCTGCCATGCGTCGAAAGGGAAAACCGCAAGGACGGCTGTGCTCTTCGGGCCTCCGGGAAGATCCTATGTCTATCTGATCTACGGGATGTATCACTGTTTGAATGTGGTGACGGAGCGCGACGGGTTTCCTGCGGCTGTGCTGATTCGTGCCATTGAGGTGGAGGGCACGCTGATCGATGGACCGGGAAAACTGTGCCGTGCCCTGGCCATCGATCGGACTTTGAACAACCTCGATATGACGATTGCAGAAGGGCTCTGGTTTGAAGACCGCGGCGAGCCCCTCCAACGAGGCAGCATCGGCGCACACCCTCGCATCGGGGTGGACTATGCGGGTGATTGGGCCAGGAAGTTGTGGAGGTTTCGTCTGCGGGGTTCCGGGTCCCTTGCCGAAGGGACGGGTCTGGGCAGGGCTGCTCGGTAAAAAACAAGGGGGAAATCGCGCGTCGGCGGTTTCCCCCTTGTCACGAGATGATCAGGACTTGCTTATTCGATCTTCCGGTCGCCCGTGATCTTCGTGGCTGAGGTCACGGGAGGCGCAATCTTGATCTGTGGTCCTTGAACGTTGGGAAGCCTGCCGGCACCCTGTTGTTCGGTAATCCGATCATTGTCCGTCTTCTTGAGGTTTTGTTTCACGTGCTTGTCATCGAAGCCGGCGGCTTTTAAGAGCGTCGATTCACCACGAGCGTCCGCCTGGCCCGGATCGTTCGCCGTCGGTTGGCCCGTCACCGGACTTCCGCTGTTCTTCATCGGATAGCCCTCGTGCTTAGGGAGGAGCGCTGGATTGGCCGATGCCATCGACAGCATGAACGCTACACCGGACAGTGTCGCAAGAGTGCCGATTACAAGCTTCATACCCCTACTCCTTTGAAAAATGGTGGCTGAAGGATGCGGTTCAATCACGATGAAAGCAATCGTCGGATCAATCGATCAAGTGGGCGGGATCATATCGATGCGCGACCATCTCTGTCAAGCCGGAAAGCGTTGGTCGACGCGGCGCTTCCATGACCAACGGGGAGCGGTTAAAAAGATATGCCAGTATCTTCTTGGTTTCCTGATGGAATCGGCCAGGGTTCGGTGGTCGACCTAATTCGGGCGGCGCGGAGGGCGACGGTTGCGCCCGCGATGTCGGAAGGAGGGGCCTCGGCTGACCCCCGGGAGCCGGATGGTCACCGTCGTGCCTTCGCCCGGAGCGCTTCCGATGGCGATGGACCCGTCATGTTCCTCCACGATCTTCTTGACCGTGGCTAGACCCAGGCCGGTACCTGATCGCTTGGTCGTGAAGAAGGGTTCGAACACCTTGTCGAGGATTTCTGCAGGAATCGGGGCCCCGTCGTTTTTGATGAGAATTTGATCCTCGATTCCGCGTCCCGCACGGTGTTGGGTTACCTGGATGTGCAGATGGCCGCCGGGCGTCATGGCCTCGCAGGCATTCTTGAAGATGCTGAGGAAGACCTGTTGCAGTTTCGCCTCATCGGCCCGTACGGGCGCGATGAGGTTCGCGTAATCTTTGGTGACCTGGATGCGGGTGACTTCGAGGTCTGTGCCCACCACCACGAGGGCGCTTTCGAGGATCTCCGGAATCCGGCACAGGCGCCGAGTGAGTTCGAGCGGTTTCGCGAAATCGAGGATTTCATTGAGGATGGCTTCGATTCTGATCATGTCCCGCATGGCGTTTTCGACGCGCGTTTGCGGATCGAAATCGAGGATGCCTTCGCTCGTGACCTCTTCAAGCTGCGCACGAATGGCGCCGAGCGGTTCGCGGATTTCGGTGGCGAGAAAGGCGCTGAACTCCCCGATCGCCGCCTGCCGCTCTTGTTTTCGAATCAGCGGTTCGATGGAGGCGTCGGCCGGTTGAATCGTGGTTTCTCCGCTTTCGGTGCTGGGTGACGGGAGTGCGGCTGGCTGAGCGGGAGCCTGGAGCAGTTCCGCGAGTTTGAGAATGATGGGCTCCAGCGTGCGGGCGTCGGTCGTTTGGTACCGCTCGGCCTCATTTGAGCCCAACGTCAGCGTGCCGCCGACTTGTCCACGCACGAAAAACGGCACCACGAGGGAGGACAAGAAGCGGTCTTTGTAGAGGTGTTTATGATCTAAAAATCGACCTTGGGTGGAGGCGAGGTCATGATCCACCCTTGGTTTCCGGTGCCGAACCGCCCACCCGGCCGCCGAACTGTCGAGGGTGAGGCGTTGTCCGGGTCTGAGATCCTTCTTATGATCCTTTTGCTCCCCTTTGATGTCTCCGGCCATTCCGAGCACTTCGACATTGCCCGCGAGCGGATCGTAGTAACAGGCCCATGCCCGATCATACACGACGTATTGGTTGGCTTCCGCGAGGACCGCCTCAACCTTGTGCTGCAATTGCGGGGAAAAATGGGATATTGGAGCGGAAAACATTTCGGCGGCCGCCGGCTGGGCGGGCACCGGTTCCAGCGAGACATAGGGTCGGCTGAGCACCACATTGGCGTCGAAGAGCCCTTCTCGTTCCAGCGCCTTCGTGATGGCATCACTCGCATGCTCCATCAAGCCCTTTTCCTTCTTTGCGAAGGCCGCACCCTCTTTTCGTCCGATGACGACAAACCCGTACGTACGTTGACGATGACGAAGGGGAACGCCCAACAAGGATTTCGCTCCCGGCGTGATGAGCCGCAACCGCATCGTGCGTCCACCGTCCTGATCCGGGCCGCTCGAGGGCGCCCACCCGGCGGTCGCATGCGTCGACAGCGTACGGAGAATGGCTTGCACATCCCGGGGCGTGAACCCACGAGAGGCATGTCCGACCAGCGGGCCTTTCTCCTGGTGGAAGATCGCCGCGAGCGCCGAGTCCATGCCCAATTCGTTCAAGGCGCCGTTGAGCGTGCGGTGCAGCAGCGTGTCAGGAGACGGCTTTGTTTGCGTGGCCAGGGTCGTCATAAAATGGGTTCGGTGATCAGGAGGCGCATTGTAACAACGGTGAACAGGCAATTCAATGCACAGACGGCTAATCCGGGTTGATAATCTTCGGAGGACGACTGTGCACGTCGACCTGATCGATCGGACGATCAATGATCCAACTGGTCAACACCGTCGTGACCAGGCTGATGATCAACGCGCCGCCCACGGCCGGCCAGAATCCGCCGACCGCAAAGCCCTTCACCAGATAGGCCGTAAATTGTAACAACAGCGCGTTTAGCACGACCAGAAACAGGCCCAACGAAAACACGATCAGGGGCAGGGTCAAGACGTACAGAATGGGCCGGAGGGCGAGGTTCAGGATCGTCAACACCAGCACCGCTGCCACGCCTGCGGTCAGACTGTCCGCTTCGATCCCAGGGATCGTCGCGACGGCCAAGAAGACGGCAATGCCCGTGATGAGTACGCGAGTGAGGATTCTGCGCGGGCCCCCGTGAAACGGGGACTCATGGACCATGCGGGCATGATAGATCGGCGCCATCACGCCACCTACTCGGCCGGTGCAGGGGCCTGTTTCGCCGTGGACCCGGCCGCTGAATAGTGCACCTCTGTGGCCGTCAATACTTTTTTGTCTTTCTCGTCCCGCAGGGCTTCAATCACGACTCGATCGCCCACGGCGGGCGGCTGGATGCCTTTCGGGTTGCCCTTCTCCTTGAAGCGGGTTTGCTTGGTCAAATTGACCGACACCGTCCCCCCTTTGGGCGTTTTGACTTCAATGTGGGTTGCGTCGATGGCCGTGACGGTGCCAAGAACATGCTGCCCCGTGCCGTGTGCAGACGTCAGGCCGGGAAAGCCGAATAATACGAGAGCAAGCAATAACGATCGAATCATGATGGGACTCCGTTCCCGTGACGGTGGTCGATGGGCTAGTGATGATGGTCGGCGCCGGCCTTGTCGTCGCCGAGCAAAAATTGTTCGAAGGCCGCTTCCTCATCCAGCTCGTGTTGGGTTTTTGGATTGAGGGTTTTCATCTGCTCCAGTTCTTCCGGCATCAGCCGCGGCAAACGACGGATGAAGTGCACGAGCTTCCAACTGTCGAGATCCTGCTCCGGGTCTCCTTCACCCCAGCCCGGCATGGCGGTAAACCGGATGCCGTTGTGGATGACCCAGAACAGTTCTCCATCCGACATGTGTTGCGTGGCCCGTTCCCGCAGGTCAGGCGCTTTGGGGTACACGTTTTTGCCGATCGGGGTTTGACCGCTCCCGTCGTTCGCGTGACAGATCGCACAGTGGTCGGCAAAATGAGCCAGCCCTTCCTGCAACACTTCGGGAGTCAGCGGGACAGGGTTGGGCTTGTTGCGATGGATGAGCGGGACGGCCAAATACCGGATTTGTCGAGCCATATACACTTCCAGGGCATGGGGCTCCGCCTTCGCACTAAAGCCTGTGGTAAACGACAGATAGCCGAACCAGCTCACCACCCCAAACACTATGATAACTCCGACAACGATCACCGTCACCCATGTTGCCCGCATGCACACCTCGGAGCCTCACTATACAAACTCTCGTCGGCCAAATGCTACTGACCGGCAGGCGCAGGACGCCGAAATCCAGAAAGAAGTCTCGCCAGCAGCAGGGCCGTAACCGGGAGATACATGAACAGCCCTGTCAGGCCCAAGAGCCGTTCGCCGATCCACCAGGTCACACCCAGGTTGAAGGCGAGCACACCATAGTAGAGGCCCACGCCGAGTAACAACGTGGACGTGACGGCGTGAGGGGAACGGTCCGGCAGAGGAGGGAGGCGGCGGTCCAGCGGAAAATACAGGGACAGCGAGATGAGACCGACGATCATCCACCCGAGATAATTCGCGAGCGGAACCCCGTAATGCGTCCCTGGTTCCGGATAGGAATAGATCTGGCCAAGAAACCATCGGTCACCCTGGAGTGCGACCGGATCGATCACGACGTCGATGAGGGCAAAAAACACGGCGGTCAGCAACAGGACCGGCCGGCTCGTGCGTGTCGTCATATCGAAGCGGAGCGGGATCAGCCGGGAGGCTGCCGGGGCCGCGCGCGCTCGTGGCAATTGAAAACACAGCGTGACGCAATACGCCGCGTACAGGAGAAAACTGAAAGAAATAGAATCCATGAACGGGATGTCGGCCACATACAGTTCCTGCCCCGCAGTCGAACCAGTGTAGTGGTACCATCCGAACGGTATGCCGGTCCGTGTCGACGCGAATTCACAAAGAAACGCGGTCCCCCAGCTGATAAGCCAAAAGCGCCAGGTCCTCTGCCAGCCGATGAGTTGGACGGCGGCAACGAGAAATGCGGTGAGAAAAAGGAAGACGTAGGGGCGGAGCCAGATCGTCTTGACGAGCAGGAGGAGGTATTCCATCAGCCTTGAGTGCTCAGGTTCCCGTGTTTGGTTTGCGTGGAACTCCACACTCCCCACTGAACACTGATCGTTCCGCGAGTCTTTCCGTGGTCAGGCATACCCGTGGTCTCGAAACCAACGGACCGCTTTCTCAAGCGCAACCTCCGGGGGTGTTTGCGGAATGCCGAGTTCGCGGAGGGCCTTGCTGCAGTCATAGTGCATGGTGTATTTGGCCATTCTGACGCCTTCAAGAGGAATGCGAGGGGAAATCCCGGTGATGGTGGAGAAGGCTGTATTGAAATAGGCGAGCGGAAGCACGACGCGGCGCGACAGTTTGACCGACGGGGCGCGCACCCCGGTCAGCCGGCTGAGGAGGCCGAAAACCTCTCGGAGCGTCAAATTTCTGGTGCCCAAGATGTAGCGTTCGCCGATGCGGCCTTTCTGCATGGCCAGGAGATGTCCGGCCGCGACGTCGTCCACGTCGACGATGTTCATTCCGGTATCGAGATAGGCCCACATGCGGCCTTTCATGAAGTCGACGATCACTTGGCCGGTCGGCGTGGGCCGCACATCGCCTTCACCGACGGGCGCGCTGGGGTTGACGATGACGACCGGCAAGCCGGCACGGGCCAGTCTCAAGACCTCCTGCTCCGCGAGATACTTGGATCGTTTATAGTGACCGGCCATTTGTGCCAGGGTCACGGGAGTCTCCTCCGTGCCGGGTCCTCCATCCGGCGGCAAGCCAATGGCGCCGATGGTGCTGCAGTAGACGATGCGTTCCGTTCCTGCCTCCTGGGCGGCTTCCATGATGTTCTTCGTCCCGGTGACGTTCACGTCATAAAAAATGGATGAGCGCCGGGCCCACAACGCATAGTGGGCGGCGACGTGATAGAGATGTCGGCAACCGGCGAGCGCGCTGCGGAGGGAGGCTTTGTCCCGAAGGTCGCCATAGACACCGTCGATTTTAAAGGATTGAAGGTTGGTGAAGTCGCTGTCGCGGCGTGCGAGCACGCGCACGTCGATGCCGGCCTTGAGCAGCGCACGGACGACCGCGGCGCCGACGAAGCCGGTGGCGCCTGTGACGAGGGCTTTCATGACGGACAGGTGACGCGCGACGCGTGACGCGTGACGCGCCGGAGTCTGGAATGGGTGAGACGGGTGATCATGCGCTTCACGACATACGTTTACGAACGACGGTCAATTCTTCCGGGAGGTAATGAACTGCGCGATGTCGCGGAGGGGATCCGCCGCCGGACCGAAGGACGTGAGCCGACCGATCGCCCGGGTCACGCAGTCGTCCGCCAATTGGCGGGCCCCATCGATGCCATAGAATGTCGGGTAGGTTTTCTTGCCGCGCTCCGCGTCGGTGTTCGGATTCTTCCCCAGTTCCTCTCGCGTCCCGGTCACATTCAGCACATCGTCGGCGATCTGAAACGCCAGGCCGATGTCTTCGGCATACCCGGTCAGCTCGTCCAGTTGGCGATCGGTCGCGCCGGCGGCGATTGCACCCATGCGGACGGCGGCCCGGATGAGCATGCCGGTCTTGTGCTTGTGAATGTTCTGGAGCGTCGGCAAATCGATGTTTTGGTTCTCCGCCTGAATGTCGAAGACCTGGCCGCCGACCATACCCCGGTTGCCGGAGCCATAGGCCAGTTCCTGAATCAACCGCACCTGACGGACAGCGTCGCAGCCCTTCATCAGATCGGGCCGGCTGACGAGATCGAAGGCCATCGTCAACAGCGCGTCGCCGGCCAGGATGGCCATCGCCTCGCCATAGACCTTGTGGTTCGTCGGCTTCCCGCGGCGATAATCATCATTGTCCATCGCCGGGAGATCATCATGGATCAGTGAATAGGTGTGAATCAACTCCAGCGAGCAGGCCACCGCCATCAGGCCGGAAGGCGAGGTGCCAATCGATTCCGCCGCCGCGAGCGCCAGAATCGGCCGCACCCGTTTCCCGCCTGCCAGGAGACTATACCGCATGCTCTCATGGAGGCTCGCCGGCGGTGTGGTGGCGGGAGGGATGAGGGCGTCGAGAAATCGGTCGACCTCAATCCGCTTTTGCTCGAGATAGTTGGTAATGTTCATGGAAGAGTGCGGTGGTTATCGTGACGGGGTCATGCGGCGCGGAGAGTAACAAATGGTCTGGGGGGAGTCAAACGAGAGGAGTGGTCAACGATCCTTGACGGAATTACCGCATCGGCGGAGAATGTGTCTCGTATGAAAAGAAATGGGCAGATCCGACCCTTATGCGGATCCGTCTAAACATTGTTGAGCGTAAAAATGGCGGCGAACAAGGCAGAGTGCGTTCATTGTGGAGTAGTGCTTCCGGATGGCTGCACGTCGCCTTGTTCGGAGTGCGGGAAGAAGGGACGAACAATTTCGATCGGCCTAGCCGAAGAAATTGAAGTCGCTGGGCACATGACCTGGGAGAAGAGACGAGAATTCTTCGAAAAGAAACCATGGGCGCTCCGTAGCGTTATCGCTATCACGGTTGGCGCACCGTTTGTTGGTTTAGTGCTCGTTGGATGGGCCGGGGTGATCGCTGGATTGGCATTGGGTGGTGTGGCGTATTGGATAGGTCCGTTTGCGATGACCAAAGTAAGAGAGATGGAACGTGGTAGGTGATTCTCATCCAACGCTGTGTCGGGCTGAAGGCAGCGTTAGCAGAAGACTGGCCAGTCCAGTGGAAATGAACTATGCAGTATAAGTTCACCGAATAAGGAAGTGGTGTGGAACCGATCGTACCTGAAGAAGGAGTGGTGCATCGAGCTCAAGCAACTTCACACTCAGTAAGCGTTCGCTGTTGCGTACATTTTTCTCCGGCGCTATCCGCTACTGCGCCCTCTTGGGGAATGAAACGGCTGCGTTCGGTTCAAGAATCGTTATGAGACGAGTGTGCTCCGGCAGTATGGACCGGTATGCCGATCGCTGCTGCGCTTGTTATTCACCGACGGGGTTCGCTATACTCCCGCTTCTATGAGTATTCGGAAAGGCGGCGGGGATTGGGCACCCATGATGCTCCCGATTGAACCGCGCCATTGCAAAGTGTGCCAACAAGGACTCTACCGGGACAAGACCATGTTCCGGGGCGGATGGTCCCGTTGCACCCTCTGCGATGAATTCGTCCATTACAGCTGTCTTGCCAGCGGCAAAGTCTCCTTTCTTAAAGCGCGGCCACGGGTGTGCAAGACCTGTCGTGCTGCTCAAGAAGGCACCCCCTCCTCTCCTCCTTCCCCGACGAAGGACGAAACGCCGGTGGCTGTGGGGTCGTGACCGGCCTGACCAATCCGAAAGCCGGCCCAGCCCGGTCCGATTGGCATGCCGTGCTGACCGAAGTGATCCGGCTTGGGCTCGCTCCGCTCATCCTGCTAGTCAGTGGGTTTTTCACCGCCAATTTCGTCATCAGCGGCCAGTATACCTGGCCGAGGACGAGCCGAACCTTTGCCCTGACCTTGACCGTCCTCATTCTCTCCTATGAGTTCGTCTACAAGGAACAGGTGTCGCGCCAGGTGTCACCTGCCCGAGCGAGGTCGATCGTGCTCTACTCCTGCGTGATCCCGTATGCCGTCGGCGTGCTGGTCATGGTAGCGCTCTGGAAATTATAATGACGGGCGGGTGGGACGAAAGACGATGAGTGTTATCATCCGAAGCGGAGCCTTTCTCCAACAATGCTGGTCGGTCCATCCGTTGTGTGTCACCGTCAAGCGGATAGCGGGCGAGCGGACCCTGATCTTGACGTGTAGTTCCTGCCGATTTACGCATCACCTTTCGATCGGGATGATTGCTCCAGCCGATTCGATCATGGCCGGCCGGCCGACGGCCGTCGCAAACGACGCCGGCCACGTGGGCGGGGAGCGGCTCCATCAATGCGTGCTGGCGCATCCCACGGCCATCACGCTGCGCGAGATGGATGTCTTTCAGGATCTCGTGCGGCTCCGTTGCGCCGACTGCCGCCGGCAATACGAAGTGACGGTTTCCGCTTTTGAAACCCATCAACGGTAATCGCCGGATACGTGAAGGATGGCGTCCCGATGACGGTCCCGCTGACGTTGGCTGCCGACGAGGTTACACTGCTGGCCGATGCGCAGTTCTTCCGAAGAAAGGCCGTCATCTCCGCCAAGATTCGTCGGATGTTGGAGGCCACGGAGGCAGGACTGACTGCGGAACTGGCCGGCGCATCGTTGATCGTGCCTCCGGGCTTCAATCCCGCCAAACGGCAATTGGTCAAAGGTGAGCATTTGGAGGAGTTCCCCTATCAGTACCTCGATTGCCCCAAGCATTTTCACGAGGGCAATACGTTCACCTTTCGGACCTTGTGTTGGTGGGGACATCATGTCGTCTGTGCCCTGCTCTTGGAAGGCGTGGGCCTGAGGCAGTACAAAACGCATATCGTGAATCGGTTTCACCAGCTGGCCGGACGCGGGTTGGAGCTGTCGTTGGCGCCGACGCTGTGGGAATGGAAACGCGGCGAAGGCTACACCCTGCCCATCACGCATGATCGCAAGGCGCAGATTGCCGCCGTGCTGGCCGAGCGGTCGTGCGTGAAAATTCTCCGCGCGATTCCTCTGACCGATTCGCGGGTCGGGTCCGGAGACCTGCCGGAGTTCAGTCGGGACACGTTTCGCGCGCTGCTTCCGGTGGTGGGGGCCTAGCCTCGTTTCATTCGGGCCACGAATCATTTGTCACCGTCGGACAACTTGAGTAGACTGGCCGCTGAGGGGCATGAACCTGTCTAGCGAGGAGGGGGCTGTGAAAAGACCGTGGATGCGAGCGATCGTGCTGTGCGGGTATGCAATCTGTGTGGCGGCCGCCGCGGGCTGTGCAGGATCCGGAGAAGTCCGGTATCTGGATCTGCACTCCAAACCGCTGGTGGCGCAGTCGGGCAACATCGAATCCGTGACGATCGCCATTGAACCGTTCGAAGATCGGCGTCCGGAGAAAGGCCATGTCGGGACGCGCAGTCATCTCTGGGGCGGCGCGACCTATTTCAACGTCACCGGCGATCACCCGGGGGAGGTCATCGCGCAGGCGCTCGCCGAACGGCTGAAGACCCGGGGCTGGCATGATCGCGCGTGGAACGTGCGGGTGCTGCCGGCCGGTCTGGCCAAAGACGCCGACATCGTCATCAGCGGGCAGGTCCAGCAGTTTTCCGCGAACGCAAAGAGCCGTGTCTTTTCGACGACCATCAGCACCAACAGCAAACTGACGGTCCAAGCTCGGAATCGCAGCGATAACAGCACGACGACCCGCAGTGTTGAGAATTCCCAGAAGCGCACGGTGTTTTGGTTCAGCGACAGTGATGTGGAAGAGCTGTTGACGGGGACGTTGGCCGATGCGATCGACCGATTGGTGGCCGATACGCAGATCGAACAGCGGGCGCTGCGCCCCGTTCAGTAATCGCCCACCGGGGTTGGAAGGGGTGTTGTGCGCGAGCGTCGTTGGGAAACCGCGACTCCGCTGGCCTTTGGCCAGGCCCTCGAGGTGAGCGAGCGACTTGCCGCGCTGGGGCTGAAGGCTGTGGCGCCCGCCAATGACGTCATCTGCTATGTGGAAGAGTGGACGGTGGCCTCGCCCGACGCCTTCGATCAGCTTGATCCCTGGGCCACCGAGGATGTGACGCTGCTTCATGCGTATGAACAATGGCGCGGCGATTTCTTCCTGTTGGCCGGTGCCTACCACACGGTGTATCAACGCCATCAGGACCTCGGCACCTATTGTTCCGTCAGCCACCCCTGGCGCGTCCGTGAACCGATGCGGCTCCACGATCGCCGCCACATGTTGTGGCTTGGATTTCGGCATGCGCATTCGTTCGTCCGGGTTCGTCTTCAAACGCACGAGGTGATCACGCCGGGGGAGACCCGGGGGGACGCCGAACGGACGCGGTGGTTGGATGAGCGCCGTGCGGCGTTCTTGGAAGCCATCACGATCCTGGAACTGCCGATCGAAACCAAGGTTGAGAAGGGCATGGTCGCGCTGCGGCCGGTTGACAGCTCCGTGCCGTTTTTTTGTTCTTGGCCCGACGCCTTCGGACCGTGCCAATTCGAATACAACACATCGGACGCGTTTGAATTTCTGGTCCCAGCCAGCAAGCTGGCGGAGACGTTCATCCCCGAGCCGGCCTCTGTTCGGGCGTATCTCACCGGCTTTTCTGAGCAAGCCCTGACGGAGTTCCAGGCCATCCAACCGGGCGCGCGGTACGCCTACCGGTGCTCCGTCCATTGTCCGCTCGACGATCTGCCGGAAGTGTTAGCGGCCATCCGTCCCGACGGCCGGCTCTATGCCACGCTGTGTGAGTTCCAGACACAGGATCTCGTGCCGGACGGGGACGAGGCTGCCGCCATCATCGGGATCGTCGGGCACAAGGGATCCTTCCAGATCGAAGCCCGGTTGAACCGCGCGCCCCTCACGGAAGATCGCATGGCCGGATGGCTTGAACGGGTGATCGGGCATCCGGTTGTGTATGCGCCGTTACCCGCATTTGTCTAGTGCACGGGTGAAACGGTTCCTCACTTCATTCTCGGCTCGCGCGAGTCCTCAAACCGGACCCGGCCGCCTCACCAACTCGGCGGCGCGCACAGACCGGTGCTCCTTATTCGTCGCACCGTGGGCCCCGAAGGGTACGCCTCCGCTCCCTCTCGCCTGCGGGCCTCGTTGGATCACCGTTTGAGTCGTCCGGTTTCTTTCCATGATTTGACAATCTCAAGAATAGGCTGGACTTTAGGGCTCATGGACTCTCCCTCCAGGCTCAAATTGATTCTGGCGAAGCCCTTCATGCCCGCGGCGTGTTTTCTGTCCGGAGTGACCTACGATACCCTCACGCTGACTCGCATCGATCGACTGCTGGACAATCTGATTCTGCTTGTTTATTTGCTCCTGCTTGGCGTGTTGATTGTGCTCACGGGACGTCTCGGCATCGAACCGGCGCCGGAGCGTGAGCAGTTGCGGATGCTGTCGCCGGTCTCCCGGTGGGTGCTCCAGAGCAGACCGTATTATCCGATGGCAAGCCAGTTTCTGTTGGGAGGCTTGTTCAGTGCCTATGCGATTTTCTATTCTCGCAGTGCCACGATGACGAGCACGGCGATTTTTTTGGTGTTGCTGGTTGCGTTGCTGGTCGGAAACGAGTTTCTGCGGGATCGCCTGTCCAACCTCCGTCTCCTCGTGAGCCTGTATGGGGTCGTGTGTTTTGCCTTTTTCACCTTTTTCCTCCCCGTCATGACGGGCCGCATGAACGTCGCGATGTTTCTCCTCGGCGCCGCGCTGAGTGCGGCGGTGACGTTTCGCGTCGTTCAGTTGATCTACCGCAATAATCCCGCCCGTTCGAAGCGCGAGGCGGTCCGGGTCACGGGGCCGGCCTTCGGGCTCATCCTCCTGCTGGTCGGATTTTATTTTCTGAACTGGATCCCCCCGGTCCCGCTCGCACTGAAATTCGGGGGGATGTATCACGAGGTGAAGAAGACCAACGAGCATTTCGAGCTCTTGTTCGAGAAAACTTGGTACCAGGTGTGGAAGCGGTCGAACGATACGTTTCCGGCGAACGAACCCATCTATTGCTTCACGGCGGTCTTTGCCCCGGTGGATCTTAAAACGACCGTGTATCATCATTGGTATGTCCGTTCGAACGGCAAGCGGGCGTTTCTGCATGCCGACCGGATCCCCATCAAGATCTCCGGCGGCCGGGAGGGCGGCTATCGCGCCTACACGTTCAAACAGCGCCTCGACCCAGGCGATTGGCGCGTGGATGTCGAGACGGAGGACGGGCGCATTATCGGCCAGGTCGCCGTGACGGTCGTGGAGCGGGGGGACCGCCAGCCGACCACCCGGACCGTGTTATATTGAAACGGGCACCGGCGCGAACGTGTGTGAATGGCTTGTGAGCGCGGTCATGATGAAACAATTGGCCCCTTGTCCGGACAAACCCAACTGTGTTTCCACTGAGGCTCAGAACGAGCGCCACGCCATCGGGCCTTTGCGATATCACAAAACCCGAGCCGAGGCCAAGGAGGCGCTGAAACAACTGGTGCACGTATTGCCTCGGGCAACACTGATCGAGGAAGACGAGACCTACCTTCATTATGAGTTCACCAGCTTCCTGTTTCGGTTTGTGGACGACGTGGAATTCCTGTTCGACGAAGGCACAAAAACCATCCACTTCCGCTCGGCCTCACGAACCGGGTACGGGGATTTTGGCGTCAATCGCAAGCGCATGGAACACATTCGCGGGTTGACGGAAGGGAAACTATAGCAGGTGGGCCTGGCTCGCGGCGCTTCGGCCGATCGGGTCCTGCTCCGCTTCAGTATTGACTTGGGACGTCGCTGATTTGGTGGTAGGGTAGGTCGCAGGAGACGCATCGATGGGTTTTAAACGAACACACAGCCGCATCGAGGTCGGCCGAAAGGGCCGCCTGGAGCGGGGCGCCGTATCAGCGGCCTGCATCGTCCTGGACGTCAGCGAATCAGGGGTGCGGATCGAAAGTCGGCTGTACGTCAGGCCGGGCGACCTGCTTCACCTCCTGATCGATCTCGACCAGGGCAGGACGCTGGCCTGTACCATTCAGCCGGTGCAAGTGCGGTCTCCTCGATTCGGAGCCCGCATCGTCTCCATCTCCCCTGACGATCAGGAACGGCTGTCCCAGCTTCTCGATGAGCGGGTTCATCAGCTGTTCCGCTAGGGGTATCCACGCCACCGGCCGACCATTCAAGACAATCGGACAGAGCCCCCATCCCTTCTCCTTCAGCGTGCCGCCTGGTACAGTCTTCTAGAAACCAAGCCGACGTTATCGAGGCCCCATGGCGATCACAACCTTCACGGCATCAGTCAGCCGAATCCGAGACCTCACGTGCGATGTGCGCGAACTGGAGTTGGCGCTGCACGAACCGAAAGACATTCGTTTCAAAGCCGGGCAGTTTGTCTCCTTCGAAGTGACGAAGGACGGGCTGCCGTTTCCCCTGACGCGACCCTATTCGATTGCCTCGCCGCCCGCTTTGTCCGATCAAGTGACGTTGCTGTTTAATCTGGTTGCCGGTGGTCCAGGATCGACCTATTTGTACGGTCTGGGTGAACGTGATGCCGTCGTATTCAAAGGCCCGGCCGGGAATTTTTATCTGCGTGAAGAGGCCGGGCGGCATCTGCTCTTTGTGGCGACAGGCACCGGCATCGCGCCGATCCGCTCCATGCTCCTCACGCAGTTTGCACGCAACACCGGGCAACCGGTGACGCTCTACTGGGGTCTCCGTTACGAACGGGATGTGTATTACCAGGAGGAGCTGTCCGAGTGGACTCGACGGTATCCCTACTTTTCCTGTGTCACCACCCTGTCACGGCCCGGGGCGGATTGGCAGGGCGCCAAAGGACGAGTCACGGCGCTTCTGGCCGAACGGGTGACGTCAGTGGAGAACTTGGCCGTGTATCTCTGCGGGAACGGACAGATGATCAGAGACGTGATGGCGCTGATTCAGGCCAAGGGACTCTGCCCGATTTATCGAGAAAAATACTACTAGCACGTTGGTTTGGCCCCTCTGGTGTGGTCGTCTTGTGGTGGTCAGCCGCCTATCGGGTCGGCGGTTTTGCTCGCCGGTGATTGGCCTTCAGTGAGCCGGGGGAGCGGGTGTAGGTCCCAGGCGGGTCGTGTGCTGGAAGATGCATTTGGGGCAGGTATAATGAACGAATCGCTTGCCGCCGACGAGGCGTTTCTTCATCGGGACCTTGCACCACGTACAGAGGCGATCGGGTAAGGAGTCGATGGACGATGGGATGGTGCTCATGGGCGGCATTCTGTCCGACCGCCGCAAACCTTGTCAACCAAGGCGCGATCCGCAGCACCTCCGGCCGCCCGGCCGAGAAAAATTTTGCTCGTGCAGCTCGGGTTTAAAAAAATCGTGATATAGTGCCTCCCCACAGTCGCTCGTCAAGGTTTCCTCACCCCTCACACAGAAAGGCGCACCCTTCTATGAGTATCTCGGCCGGTCCCGAGTCCACCATCTTACCAGCAAATGCCCCACCTGCCTCATCGCTTCCCGCCCAAGATATGGTGGGAGCCGGAAAGGCCTGGGGACTTTGTACGGCAGTGGACCTCCACGATTGCAAACCCGAGCATATCCGTGATGCCGATCACATTAGGCGGTATGTCGTGGAACTCTGCGAACTGATCGGGATGACCCGCTTTGGTGAATGTCAAGTCGTGAATTTCGGTGAAGGGCGCGTCGCCGGTTACTCGATGGTGCAGCTGATCTCGACGTCCTTGATCAGCGGGCATTTCGCCAACGATACCAACAACGCCTACCTGGATATCTTCAGTTGCAAGGGGTATGATCCCGCCCTCGTCGAAGCCTTTTCGAAAGAATATTTCGGCGCTCGGCGAAGCACGGCGACGGCCACCCTTCGCTATTAACGTATCGGCCAAAACCTGCGCGGGGAGCACTATTCTGGGCCCCGCGCAGGCGCATTGCCTATGTCCAACTCCTCGCTCAGGTCCTTCTTTCAAGATCTCCCTCGTGTGTTGGACCGCCAGGCGGCCGAGGATCTTGACACCGTCTACCAGTTTGACCTCAGTGGTCCTCAGGGAGGACAGTTCATCGTGACCATCCGAGACGGAGGCTGCACGGTCGAAGAGGGGACCCACGCCGATCCTCAAGTGGTCCTGTCGATGGCGGCCGAGGATTGTATGAAAGTGTTGAACGGCCAGCTCAGCGGGCCTGCCGTGATGATGTCGGGACGGCTTCGCGTCAGCGGGGATCTCGGTTTGGCGTTGCAGTTGAAGTCTCTTTTCCCAATCGTGTAGACCCACGACGGCGCTCCCATCACGTGGCAAGCTCCCGCGCGAGGGTGCTCTCGCTCCGAGCGTCTGTGTGCACCTCACCGCAATCGAATAGACGAATGTTTTAGAGGGTAGTGCCGACCGGTTCCGGAGTGGAAGCCGATTCGATGATCGACGGGGCCGTGTCGCGCAGACGCCGGGGAAACCGTTCTTCAAGAATGAGGTACACCGTGGGGACGAGGAATAAGGTCAACAAGGTCGAGACGCTGAGGCCTCCAACAACCGCCCGCGCGAGCGGTGCGTTGGTTTCTCCGCCGGTTCCGAAGCCGATGGCCATCGGCAGGAGGCCGAATACGGTGGCGAGAGAGGTCATCAGGATCGGGCGGAGGCGGGTGCGTGAGGCGGTGAGGACCGCTTCGCGCAACGGCCGGCCTTTGCGCCGCAAGACATTTGTATAGTCGACCAACAGGACACCGTTTGACACGACGATGCCGAGCATCATAATGACACCCATCATCGAAGTGGTGGACAGTGTCGTGTTGGTCAAAAAGAGCATGAGAACGACCCCGGGAAATCCCATCGGGACCGAAAACATGATGATGAATGGATCTACCAACGATTTGAATTGAGCCGCCATCACCATATAAACCAGAACCAGCGCGAGAAGCGTGGCAAACCGAAGGCCCTGAAAGGTTTCCCGTTGTTGCTGAATTTGGCCGGCTAGACGGACGCTGAACCCCGTTGGCAGCTGCAGGGTCGAAAAGGCTGCATCCAAGTCTCCGGCAATTGCGCCAAGGTCCCGGTCCACCGGATTGGCGGTGACATGGATCACACGCTGAAAATACTTCCGGTCGATCTTGACCGGGCCGGCATTCAACTTAAGGGACGCAACGTTTTTCAACAGCACGGGCTCTCCGGCCTTGGTCGTGAGCAGGATGTTCTCCACGTCCGAGAGATCTTTCCGGTGCTCTTCCGCCAGCCACGCGCTGATGAAGTATTCATTGCCGTTCTGCGGGTCTGTATAGATAATCGGATCGGTCTGTCCGTTGCCGTTCAGTGAGAACAAGACCGCATTGGCCACGTCGGTCTCACTGATGCCCAGCAACGCGGCTTTTTCGCGGTCGACGATCACATTAATTTCTGGGTAGTTTTCCTCACGGCTCACTTCAATATCCGCCAACCCCCGGGTTTTCTGCATGACCTCCTCGACCTGCCGGATGGCTTCCCGCGCCTTCTCGAAATCGTATCCGTAGATCTCCACATCCACGGCCTTTTGGGAGCCGAACGAGGTGACGCGTTTGACCAGGCCGCCCGGGTCAAAAAACATGGCGACGCCGGGAAAGAGCTTCAGTGCGTGAGGGCGCACCTCATTCATGATGTCGACTTGACTGCGGCTTCGTTGGTCCGGAGGCACCAGATAGACGGAAATGACCGAGGTGTGGGGACCGGTGTTGGGATTAAACAGCGATGACCGGCCTTGAGCGAGCACGCCGGTGCTGGACACGATGGTTTCCAACTCGTGCGGCTGGATCCGCGCCCGTAAGACCCGTTCGACTTCGGCCACCTGTTGCTCGGTCTTTTCCACGCGCTGGCCGACCGGGGCCCGCACCACAATGCGGAATTGACTTTCGTCGGACACGGGCAGGAATTCGCTCCCGATGAACGGCAACAAGGTCAGCGAGCCGGCGAAGAGCAATAGCACGGAAACGATGAAGGCCCGTCGGTGAGCCAATACCCAGCACAAGGACTCCTCGTATCGGCGGTCGAGGAAGTCATAGCGCGCCCCGCTCCACTTCATGAGCCGGACAAACCATCCCGGCATGGACCGGAGCGATTCCTCCTCGGGCTTCAGGAATTTGAAGCACAGCGCCGGCGTGACCGTCCGGGAAACGAAGAACGAGGTGAACAACGCGATGGCGATAGTGAGGGTCAAGGGGATGAACAAAAGCCGTGCGATGCCGACGACAAAGAACATGGGCAAGAAGACCACCACCGTGGTGACGGTCGAGGCGAAGATCGGCATGGCGACTTCCCGTGCCGCCTCCAGAATAGCGGTCCACCGACTGGCGTTCTGGTTCAGATGGCGCTGGATGTTTTCCAGTTCGACGATGGAGTCGTCCACCAGTCGGCCGATACCCAGCGCAAGCCCGCCCAAGGTAAAAACGTTCAATGTTTGTCCCGTGAAGTACAATACGATGAAGGTCACCATCACCGACAGAGGAATGGCCACGGAGATAATCGCGGTGCTCGTAAGATTGCGCAGAAACACCAAAATAACCGCCGCGGCCAGGATCGAACCGTGCAGTGCCTGTTCGATGAGATTGCGAATGGATTGCCTGATGTACACGGATTGGTCGAACGAAATCCCCAGCTTGACGCCGGTCGGAATCCCGATCATTTTCGGGAGAGCCGCACGGAGGGCATCCACCACTTCGACCGTGTTGGCGAGCGGTTGTTTGTTGACGCGGAGATAGACGGCCCTGGCTCCGTCGGTTCGCACGATATTGGTTTGAATGTCCGAGGAGTCCGTGACGGTGCCGACGTCGCGGACACGAACCGGATTTCCCAACGGATTCACCTTGACGACGACATCCCGGATCGGCTCGATCGTCCTGAACTGATTGTTCGTGAACACGTTATAGTCGAGATTGCCGGCCTTGAGGCTGCCCGAGGGCAGGATTAAGTTGGCGGCTTTGACGGAGCGGACCACGTCGAGGATCGAGAGCCCACGCGCGTTGAGCAGGGCGGGGTCCAAATTGATGTTGATTTGGCGGATCTTGCCGCCTTCAACCGTGGCGGCGGCGACGTTGGCAATCTGTTCGATCTGCGGGGCAATGGTGTTAAAGGCGAGGTCGTAGAGCGCCCGCTCGTCCAGACCATCGCTGGAGACGGTCACGATGGAGACCGGAATGTTGGACACGTCAAACTTGACGATAAACGGCTGGAGAATGCCGGGCGGCAGGTTGTTGAGGATTTGAGTGATGCGCTGCATCACCTCCATCTGGCCGACGTTGATGTCGGCGCCCCAATTGAACCAGATCTGCACGGCGCCGATGCCTTGTTTGGAAAACGATTCCACATGTTCGACATTGGACGCGGAACTGACCGCTTTCTCGATCGGATAGACGACGCTCTGTTCGATATCGAGAGGCGGGGCGCCTTTATAAATGACGCCCACAAAGGCGACCGGCACTTGGATGTTGGGAAAGAGATCGACGGGCAACCGCTCGAGCGAAGTGGCGCCAAGCACCACCATCGCGAGCGAAAGCATGAGAATCCCAATACGATTGCGAAGCGCGAGGAGCGTTAGCCACATAAACAGCCGTGAGACGGGACGCGGGCGGGGCGGCGTGTCCCGAACGATGCGGTCAACCAATTCGAATCGGCGCGCTGTTCGGCCTGTGCCATGGTCCGGTCAGGATTGAGGAATGGATTGTGTTTGCACCGGGGTTCCATCGTGGACCAGATCTTTCCCGGACACAATGACCTGCTCATCACCGTTCAGGCCTCGGGTGATTTCCACCCGGTTCTCGTCCCGTAGGCCGATCTCCACGTTGACGCGTTGAGCTTTCCCGTCCCGCACCACATAGACATATTGGGCATCTTCCAATCGGCTCACGGCGTCGATGGGGATTTGAATCGCCAGGAGATGCGTCCCAACCACGGCTTCTACCCTGGCGAACATTCCGCCCTTGAGGTGACGATCCGGATTGGGCAGATCGATCTCCACAGTCATGGTGCGGGTTGCGCGATTGAGCGCCTGCACGATGCGTGTCACGGTCCCTTCGAACATCCGGTCTGGATAGGCCTCGGCCCTGACTTCGGCTTTTTGTCCGATGCGGACCAATGGAATGTCCTTTTCTACCACCTCGATGAGAATGCGGACCGTATCGATGTCATGGAGGGTCAGCATGCCGCGCGACATCGTGGACGTGCTGGCCGTAGCGCTACTGACGTAGGAGCCTTGATCGAGATTGCGTTCCGCGATATAGCCGGCAAACGGCGCACGAATGTAGGAATACGCCAAATTGGTTTCGGCCTGTGCCAGCGCTACGTCCATCTGTTGGACTTGGGCTTGGAGAGAGTGCAGCGCCGCAATGGCGCCGTCGTAGTTCACTTGGGCCGTGTCCAAGTCCTGCTGAGAGATGAACCGGTCGGTAATCAAGGCTTGCATCCGTTCGAGGGTCAATTTGGCGTTGCGCACGGCCGCATTCTGTTGGATCACTTTCGCCTTCGCGGCGGCGAGATTGGCCTTGGCCTGGTTGACGGCATGGACATAATCGGTATGGTCGATCTCCACGAGGAGTTGGTTGGCCTTCACGAAGTCGCCTTTGTCCACATGGATTTTGGCGATATACCCATCGACCCGCGAGAACACATTCACCACTTGGTTGGGAATGATATCGGCGGTATATGTGAGCCGAATATCCAGATCTTGCTTCCTCGGCGTGACAGTTCCCACAGTGATCACGCGGGTTTTCCGTTGGTCCGTTTTGGCCCCGCTGCTCAATCGAAAGACCACAAGGGCGGTGATCGCAAAAAAGATGATGACGCCAAAGATCACGAAGGGGTGTTGCTTGAACGAGTTCATGCGGGCACTCTTGCGCCGATCGGGCGGGCGGGTCTGTCGAGTACCAGACCTTGCAGAAAAAGATCCACATAAGCTGAGACGGTGTCGTCATGGGATCGATGCATCGGTACGCCGAAAATCTCATGCACGAGGCGATGATGCACGACGATGCCGATGAACGCCCGCGCTGCCAAGAGGGGGTCGACGGCCCGAAACGCTCCATCCGCGATCCTGGTTTGGATGTAGGCCGCGAGGTGTTCATAGAACACCTTGTGGTGTTTGCCGAAAAACATGTCGGACAACTCGTGGCCCTCCAAGGCGCTGAACAATAACAGGCGCAGCAGAGAGGAGTCGACGCCGGGACGAATTCGGTAGCCGGCGATCAACGAAAACACCTGCCGATCATCTCGTCGCCCAGCCGAGGCTGCGATAGTTTCAAGCAGTTCGGTCACGGTGACTTTTTCTTCAAGAATAGCGGCGTATAAGGCTTGTTTGGTTGGGAAATGTTTAAACACCAAGGCTTCACTGACACCGGCGGCTTGGGCGATTTCTCGTGTGGTGGTCCCGTTGAATCCTTTGCGTGCAAATAATGACGAGGCGGCCGCGATGAGGCTGGCCTGGCGTTCTCGACTGGATGCGCGCTGAGATTTCTTGGCTGTCCGCATGTTGGTTAGTGAGTAGTTACTCACCGACAGGGTACCATGGAGGGACTATGGAGACAAGGAAGGGGCTAGGTTGCAAAAAGATCAGGTGGTCCCGCCTGGCTCAGGGCCAGCGCCTCATGGACGCCATGCCTTGTCGTGACTCCTCTCAGACTAGTCGATACGCTCCGAGGTGGCTGGTCACCGCCCGTCCGTCAATAGGGAAATGAGCCGTGTTGGTCCTCAGCTCTGAGGGCCCGAAAGCTGATGCCGAAGTTCCGGCCGTTTGCCCACAACACACGGGCTGTGGGGATGCACAGATCGTCTTCTTCATGGGGCATGGGGATGAACAGCGCCACATGGGTCCCTGCCTGAACCGGTCGAGTTCCCCGCACGCCGATACCTTCCTCGCAGACATTGGTCACCTGGCCGTCCTCCAGCACGAATCGGTCTGCAGCCACATAGGAAATGGTGGCGGGCGCGTGCCGGGTTACGCGCACCCTTCGTCGTTGGTCTGCCGTCGACTCGCCTGATTGAGACACAGGATGCAGGGCAGCGGTCATCGGTTTCATATTCGGTCGTCCTCCTGTCGGGTGTTGTGACAGAGAGCGTATCCCGAACGCACCGTTTTGCCTTCCCCCTAGGCGGGGCAGTCACGACCATGCAAAGGAGGGGTATCTAGGAGCGCGGAGGATGGAGTCACGAGATGAGCAGGCGGAGGCACAGTGGACGTGGGGTAGGACCACGAGACCTTACGGTGGCGGTTGGTGCAACCGGAAAAGAGGCTATTGCCGAATTTTCGCCCAGGCCTTCTGGTACTCTTCGAACGAGTCGACCTCCATCCAGCCCTTAAAAATCGGAACCGCTTGGACTGTGTGCCCTTGGTCGATCAATTCTTGAATCAGATCGGTGAACGACGCCTTACTTAGGCTGCCACCCTCGTGAAAACCGGTTGTTAGACCGGAGGCTTTAGCGGACTGGTAGGCACTGCGGAGGGCAAGCGTACCTTTTTCGCTGAACATCGCCATGCCGATGAACTCACCATGCGCGTGGTCGGATGGAAGCTGTTGGCCGATTCGGACGACCCGGTGCTCCCCTTCGGGCAGCACAAATCGCGAGAGATAGCTCCTCCCCGGCGGTTCGGCCAATGAGACCAAATCAGGATGCAAGTGGACCGGTTGCTGGCGCTGTTCCTCACGGTCGAGCCAGGCCACGTCCACCACGATGGAAATATCCGCAGGGCTCTTGAGCAGTTTCTCCAGAATGGCGGTGTCAAAAATGATGTCTCCATAGAGGATCAGCGTCCGGCCCTGCAACTCATTCTCGGCGCAGAAGAGCGAATAGAGTTCGCCGGTGTCTTCGTACCGATCATTATCGTAGTACCGGATGTTCGGCAGCGCGATGGCCTCTTTCTTATACCCTCGGATGACGGCGATGTCTTTGATGGTGCACTCGTTCAAGGCTCCAACGGCGCGCTCAAGGATGGTCTTGCCCTTGATGTCGAGCAGGCACTTCGGTTTGTCCTCAATGAGCGGGAGCAGCTGTTTTTCAAATCCGGCCGCCGGGATGATAGCCGTAATCTTCTCACCGCCGATCGGGAGAAACTGCTTCTCGTCCGTTTCCATTTGCGGAACACCGACGATCTCATAGACGTCGGGGAGGGTGACGATCCGATCGTTCGCGGCGCCGGGCCGGGTGTCTTGTTTGATGATGTTCAGCGTGTCCTGCATGGCGCGAATTGCGGCACGGACGGGCTGATTCGCGTAAATAATGATCTTTGCACCGGCCTGTTCCATTTCGGCGGCCGTGGTTTGATCGAAGATCGTGGGGACCACGACCAGCGGTACGCGGCCGGACCAAGCCCGATAGACCGAACGCAGTTCGTCGAACTTCTTGGACTTTGAATGGATGAGCACGGCGTCAGCTCCGGCCTCGGCATACGCCTCGGCTCGCTGCAGGGCTTCTTCCTGACCCCAGCCGGCAATCAAGGCTTCGGTACGGGCAATTATCATGAATTCAGGGTACATCTGCGCGGCCTTGGCGGCCTTGATCTTTCCGCAATGCTCGTCGATCGGGATCAACTCACGGCGCACACCGGCATAAAAACTACACCGCTTCGGATAAACATTATCCTCAATGCAGATCGCTGCGACCCCGGCTCGTTCGCGGTCATTGACTGTCCGCATCACATTGAGGGCATTGCCGTACCCCGTATCGCAGTCGGCGATGATCGGGATGGAGACGGCCTGAGCGATGTTCCGCTCGACTTCCAACTGCTCGCTCGAGGTGATGAAGCTCGCGTCGGGAATACATTTGAGTGAGGCGGAAATGGCGAAGCCGCTTGCCCAGATGGCATCGAAGCCGGCCCGTTCGATCAAGCGGGCGCTCAAGGCATCATGGGCACCGACGGCCGTGATGGCGCCGGGTCGCTTGAGCAGTGCGCGGAGTTTTGTTGCGTTATTCATGGGGCGCATGATGCGAAAACAGCCCACGGTTGTCAAATGGAAAGTTCGTGATGGGAAGGGTGTGAGCGGCTAGAACACCGTTCCAGACTGTCCCTCCGACAGCTTCTCCCGCAAGGTGCGGCTTTCGAAAAAAATAATGCCGCGCTCAGCCTTGGCCTCGTAGCGCAACGTCACTTCGGTGTCATACCCGTGCCAGGCATAGACGCGAATCGGCCCGACCGCGATTTGTCCGGGAGTCCGATCGAGCGGGCCGTATGTGGATTGCAGGTAGGTCAAGATTTGGTCGTGCGCGGGCTTTCCTGTATAGCGCACGGTCACGCGTCCGAATTTGCCTTCGAAGGTCGTGAACCGCATCGAATCGACCGGTGTCGGACCGAGCGTCGGCGCAGTTCCCTTGATCTCGTAGGTTTCGAGCCGTCCCGCCTCCTCGACCTTGCCGAACTGTTCTCCTTCCGAAAATGACGCTCCCCAAGGAATTCCTTCGAATCCGTTGGGATCGTCGATGATCGGCACCGCCCACGCGGGGGACACGGTCCACAACAGACTCGTCGCGCACAGGACGATCACGAGGCGACAGACATCGATCATGGGCTACTCCGCGCTGTCCGCAATGTGGTCGTTGAAACGCGGGGCCAGCGTGCGGCTGTCGATAAAAATGAATCCGCGCTCCGTGCTGGCCTGATACGTGAGATTGATTTCGGTCTCAGGCCCGCGCCAATTGTACTGTTGGTTCAGACCGCGCGCCATCTGCCCGGGAATCCGTTCGAGCGGACCGAACTCCGTTTCCAGATAACGAAGGACCTGTTTATGAATTCCTTCCCCTTCATAGCGAATCGTGACGCGGGCGAACTGATCTTCCACGGACAAAAAGGCGATGCTGCCCATTTCTGCACCGGCAAATACCGGAGTGCCGGTCTTTAAGCGATATTCGTTGACGTGAGAGCCCGGCCGCGTCAACTCCATCTCCGGTCGATTCGCCAGCGCCGTGCCCCACGTCATGTCCTGAAATCCTTTGGGATCGTTCAGCAGAGGGACGGCCTTGGCAGGAGGTCCGTGCAGGATGCTCCCCAGAAGCAGAGCCAACACGGAAAGGAAGTTGCGGATGGCCGTTCGTCTCATGGAGGAAGTGCTTCGGCGAAACAATGGCCGGCTCACGACGCTATCATGCCGGCATATCGTACGCAACTTAACGGCGTTCCTTGAGAATCCGCAAGACCCTATCTTATAATGCGCCGGTTTTAGCCGGCGGGACGAGGACGGGACTCGACGGAAGGATTTGTGACGCATGATGGACAGCGACATGTTCGTGCAAGCGCTCCAGGACATGGGCGTCAATTTTTTTACCGGCGTGCCGGACTCGATTCTCGGGGGCATCATTGCCGAGTTGATGGATCGCCGCCTCTATACGCCGGCCGTCCGGGAGGATGAAGCGGTGGCCATGGCCGCAGGGGCCTACATGGCGGGAAAGGTTCCGGCCGTCCTCATGCAGAACTCCGGGTTGGGCACGTCGCTCAATACCCTGATTTCGCTGAACATGATTTATTGGCAGCCTTGCCTATTAATCGTGTCGTGGAGAGGCCAGGGAGGCAAGGATGCTCCGGAGCATGTGATGATGGGGGAGGTGATGCCCCAATTTCTCGACACCATGAAAATCCCCCATCGCACACTGACGGAAAAAACCGCCGTCGAGGATTTTCGCTGGGTCGCAGAGACATTTATGAGTCGACGGATTCCCATCGCCCTCTTTATTACCAAGGGCGTGGTGAAGGGCCTGCATCCGTAGCAACCTGTGCTGCGAAGTGACCCAGTACAGAATCAGGCCTAAGTCCGGTGAGAGAGGGTGAGGCAAGCCATGAGACCTGAACAAGGCACCTTAATTAGTCGCGCTCAAGCCATCGGCGCATTACTGGAGATGCTGACCGATCAGCCGGTCGTCATCTGCAACGGCTTTCCGTCGCGGGAGGCCCACAAAATCGCCGATCGGCCGACGCATTTCTACATGATCGGGTCCATGGGCAATGCGGCGGCCATCGCCTTGGGTGTGGCCTTGGCCAAGCCGCAGAAGCAGGTCATCACCTTCGACGGAGACGGCAACGTCCTGATGGGCATGGGAACGTTGGCGACTGTCGGCGCCCTCAAACCGAAGAATTTCATTCACGTCGTCTTCGACAATGAAGTGTACGGGACCACCGGAAACCAGCCCACGATTTCCAATGTGGTCCCCTTGGAAAAAGTGGCGAAGGCAGCCGGGTATGTGCATGTCGAGCGCGTGCTCGAGCGCGAGGATCTGGTCTATGAGTTCAAAGACATGCTCAAGAAAGAGGGGCCGAGCATGTTACTGATCAAGGTGAACGAGTTCGCAGAGGATGCCGGACGGGTCCTGCATGACCCGCCCGACATCACGAAGCGGTTTATGCAAGCCATTGAATGACGTCACGCGTCGCTCGTCGTGATGCTGAGCGCAGCGGTGCGGCCATGGGTGGCGCGAGCAGGGGGCGACGAGTGACGGAGGTCGTGTGATTCTTCTTAATCCTGGTCCCGTAAATGTGTCCGAACGCGTCAGGCAGGCGCTTCTCCGACCGGATATCTGTCATCGGGAGTCCGAGTTTACGGATCTCCTGCATGGCATTCAGGCGAAGTTGCTCAAGGCCTTTGTTCCAGGGGCGGAAGCCGACTACGCGGCCGTCGTGATTACCGGCTCGGGCACGTCGGCCGTCGAATCGGCGTTGATGTCATCCATCCCCCACGGCAAGCGGATTCTCATCATTAATAACGGCGTGTATGGTGAGCGGCTGTCGAATATGGTGGGCCTCCACCGCCTGGGTGTTTCCGAGCTCAAATACGAGTGGACGGTGAAGCCCGATCCGGAGCGATTACGTTTGGCATTGCGCCAGCATCCCGAAGTGCACGGCGTGGCTATGGTGCATCACGAAACGACGACCGGGTTACTGAACCCCGTGCAGGACATCGCCGAAGTCGTCGACAGCCAGAATCGAGTGTTTATCCTCGATGCCATCAGTGCATTAGGCGGGGAAACGATCGATGTGGCCGGTTCCCACATCTATATGGTGGCGGGAACGGCCGGAAAATGTCTTCAAGGCTTCCCCGGCGTCTCCTTCATTCTTGTCCGGAAAGGATTTTTGGAGCGGATGCGGGCCTACCCCAAGCGGTCATGGTATTTGCATTTGACGCATTATGTGGACGATCAGGGCCGCGGAACGATCCCCTTCACGCCGGCGGTGCAGGTGTATTATGCCTTCGATGAAGCGTTAACCGAGTTGCTCGAGGAAGGGGTGACCAAGCGCATTCAGCGGTACAAGAAGATGGCCGCGCTGATCCGGCAGCGGATGACCGCGCTCGGCGTCAAACCGGTGTTGACTCCTGAGCGGCAGTCCAACAGCCTCACCGCCTTCTATGTTCCCGAGGGCCTCGCCTATGAGACACTGCATGACAGACTGAAGGCCGAGGGCTATGTTATCTATGCCGGACAGGGGAATCTCGAGCATAGAGTGTTTCGCGTGGCCAATATGGGCGCGCTCACGGAAGTCCAGGTCACGGCGTTTTTGGATGTCTTTGAGCAGGCGTGCAAACCCGCATGAAAGCCATCATACTTGCAGCGGGCGTGGGGAAGCGTCTTTGGCAAGTCACACAATATCGGCCGAAATGCCTCATCGACATCGGAGGGCAGACGCTATTGCGGCGTCATCTCACCGCTCTGGCCGGAGTGGGCATCAGACGCGTGGATATCGTGGTGGGCTATAAGCAGGAGATGATCCGGGCGGCGGTCGCGAGCGAGTCCTGCGGGGCCAGCGTGACCTTTCTCGTCAATGAACGGTATCATCGCGGCAGCATTTCCTCGTTGTGGATCGCGCGAACCGCCCTGGATGACGACGTCATCGTGATGGACGCGGATGTGCTATTTCATCGCGAGATCCTGCGCCGACTGGTCGCCTCCCCCTATGACAATGCCTTGCTGATGGACGAGACGATCAAGCAGACGGGGGAAGAATGTATGGTCGTCGTCGAAGGCGGCCGTGTGATTGCCCTGACTAAGACGCTGCCGGAGCGCTATGATTACGCCGGTGAAGGCGTGGGATTCTTGCGCGTGCGTCATGCGGACACTCCGCATGTCGTCGCCTCGTTGCGGTCCTGCATAGACAAAGGCGCCTGGAATATGGAATACGAAGATGCGCTGCAGGGGTACTTCAGGGACGTCAAGGTGGGGCACGAAAAAATCGGGGGTTTGCCCTGGACCGAAATTGATTTTCTCGAGGACGTGCGCAAAGCCGAATCGGACGTGCTGCCCAGATTGTAGACGCCGCTGCGGCTGTCGGCGACGGTCGTAGCGGCCACTATTCGCCATGAACGAAGGACTGCTCCAGACACGCACAGAGATCCAAGGCTTGGCCACGGCGATTGTGTTGCCGTCCGTCAGTGTGTTCGGAGGGGCGATCGGTCCGCATGCGGGCGAAGTGGGCCCGCTGACGACCCTTGTGGGCATTGGCCTTTTTCAACGGGCCGTCTTGACGCTCCAGCGGGCCGGTATCCGGCAGTTGATCGTGTTGGCCGGCCCCGAGGAAGAACAATTGAGGCAGGCGTTGGGAAAAGGCCCCCGCGTCACCATCCCGGTGCGCTGGATGCCGATACGGGAATTTCCGGTGGACGACCCACGAACATGGGAAGCCCTCGCGGCGGAAGTTCATGGATTTGTGTTGGTCCTGAGCGTCAATGGAGTATTTTCCCGCGGGCTCATCGAACAACTTCGGCGCGAGGTCCAGGACGGCGAGGCCATGGTGATCGCTCAGGAATCGGCGTCCAGGCCGGAAGGATTGGCATCTCAAGGACTCCGGATCAAGGTGCGCTCCCAGCGCCTCACGGCCTTTGCGTCCGACCCCTCCGACGGCTCGGCGCTCCGGGCTGCTGACCTGGTGGTGTTGCCTGGCAGTTTTATGGAGGCGGCGGGTGACCTCATCACGGGACGTCCGGAGATCCCGATTCGCCGCTGGCTGGAACTGGCGGCGATCGATGGGCGCGTGCGTGTCGTGGCTGCGGAGGGTCCGACCGGTGAGTGGTACCAGGATGTCCGTACTTTGCCGGACGTTCCGAAAGCGGAAAAACAATTATTTGTCTCGCTGAAAAGCGAATTCGAAGGGGTCGTCGACCGGTATTTCAACCGCGCGGTCTCCCAACAGTTCACCTGGTTGTTCCTGGCACTCGGGTGGTCGCCCAACTCCGTGACGATCCTGGCTACCGTCATCGGTATCATGTCGGCCGCGGTATTCGGCATGGGGACCTATGGCGCCGGCATCGTCGGGGCGCTGCTGTTCCAATTGGCGGCGATCGTCGACTGCTCGGACGGCGAAGTGGCCCGCTTGACGTTCACGGAATCGCCCTTCGGGGCGTGGCTCGACATTGCGACGGACAACATTGTTCACATGGCGATCTTTGCAGGGATTGCAGCAGGGCTCTACACCAGCCGTGTCGAACAGGACGATGCGTGGGTGATGCTCGCCCTCGGAGCGGCCGCTGTGCTGGGTAACGGTCTGTCCTTTCTGCTTGTCGAGAAGGCGCAAAAAGTGAAAGCCAACAATGCCTGGAGCACTCCTCTGCATGCCGCGTGGTCGACCTTTGTGCTCAAGAACATTGCCAGCCGGGATTTTTCCGTGGTCGTCTTGCTCTTTGCCCTGCTGGGAAGACTTGATTGGTTCCTCTGGATTGCGGCGACCGGTTCCCTGGCGTTCGCCGGGCTGCTTGTGTGGGTGATGCGTCCATCGGCCGTGAAATCCGTCACGTCATGAGTGTCTAGCCGCGCGTGCTGCGATACGTACTACTCATCCTGGGCCTGCTTGTCCTCAGTTTCCTCATCTGGCATATCGGTCCAGCCCACATCTACGAGGCGGTGAGCCGCCTCGGTCCGCTTGCGCTCCTCGCCATCCTCATCCCGTCCGTCATGATGTACCTCGTCGAGGCCTACGGATGGAAAGTGACGATGGGGGCGTCGGGCCAGGCCGTGCCGTTTTGGCGAGTGCTACTCATTCGGAGCGCGGGTGAAGTGGTCAATCTGACCACGCCGACCGCATACGTCGGCGGTGAACCCCTCAAAGCCTATCTGCTTAAACGGCACCACGTGCCGATGGTAGAGGGCTTGGCCTCGGTGGTGATTGCCAAGACGACGATGACCATTGCCGAGGTGCTGTTCATCCTGTTGGGCATCGCTCTGGCGTTTTGGATTCTGGGCGGCCAGGGGTCACCGGGACAGATCGTGTTGGCCGCCGGGTTGAGCGTCGGGTTGCTCATGTTCGGCACAGGGGCGTTTGTCGTCATCCAACGGCGTGGCCTGTTTTCATGGATCCTTGGCCTCATGAGAAAAATGGGCATCCGTATCGCTTGGGTGGAGTCACAGGAGGACAAGCTGCGTGAACTCGACCGGACGATTCTCGACTTCTACAACCACCATCAGAGGGCATTCTACGCGTCCACCGGCTTGTATTTTCTCGGATGGATGGCGGAAGCGCTGGAGGTGTTTCTCATGATGGTCTTCCTTGGGGAGCAGACCACCGCTGCTTCCTCGATCGCGATTGGGGCGTTGTCCGTTTTCATCAAAGGCGGAACCTTCTTCATTCCAGGCAGCCTTGGGGCGCAAGACGGCGGCAATCTGTTGCTATTGAAAGCCTTTGGCTACAGCGATGTGACCGGTCTCACGTTCGCGCTCTTACGGCGCTTCAGAGAACTGGTCTGGATCGCCATTGGACTGGGTGCGCTTGCCATGGTCGGGGGCCGA